>JABSON010000256.1 GCA_013215915.1 Campylobacteraceae bacterium
AGCGGGTCTTCAGGATCTTACGAGGAAGCGAGGCTTTCAAACTCCTACAGAACGAGCGCAACAAGATACTGCCGCAAGGATTCAGGGTATGTTTTCAAACTTTGTAAACTCGATTTTTTTTAAAGGTAAATTAAATTCTTCTTTATCATATTGTTTATTTTTAAAATGTATTTTAATATTTTTCAACATTCTATTATCTTCATCTTTTGAAAAAGTCATAACATCAGATAAATATATATTTTTATTTTCACCTTCTTTAATTTCTGTGCTTAAAACTAAAGAAGAAAAGTAAGTATTAGTAATAAAAGAGCCTTTTACTTTATTTATTAAAAAGATATTTTGATCTTTTAATGATAAGAGAGTAACTATTACAAATGACAATAAAGATATTGCAATAATTACTTCAATTAAAGAAAGTGCTTTTTTGAGTTTTACTTTTTTAGATACCAATTCTTAAAGCCTCGTCAAAAGATGTTGTTCCAGATTCTAATAACTGTGTCATTTGTTCATTTAATGTAATCATTCCATTATCAATTGCATATTTCATTAAAGAATTATCATCAACATCGTTTTTTAAATATTCTTTAATTTCATCACTAATTATGAAAAGTTCACCAATAGCAACTCTTCCTTTATAACCTGTATAATTACACATTTTACAACCACAACTTTTATAATAAACTTTTGAAGATGATACTTTGAATATTTCATACGAAGATTTTGACTCATCAAATGTTTTACAATCTTCACAAAGTATTCTTACAAGCCTTTGAGCAAGCACAGCTAATAAAGAAGATGATATTAAGTATTTTTCAACTCCCATATCAAGTAATCTTGTAATTGCAGCTGGTGCTCTATTTGTATGTAGCGTTGAAAAAAGTAGATGCCCTGTTAATGCAGCCTGAATAGATATAGAAGCTGTTTCTTCATCTCTAATCTCACCTAACATAATAATATCAGGATCTTGTCTTAAAATAGATCTAAGCCCACTAGCAAAAGTTAATCCTACTTTTGAATTAACTTGAATTTGAGAAATATCATTTGATTTATACTCAACAGGATCTTCAATAGTAATAATATTTTTTTCAGGTGATACAATTTTATGTAAAACAGAATGTAATGTAGTAGATTTTCCAGAACCAGTAGGTCCTGTTACTAAAATCATTCCATAAGAATTATTTAAAACACCATCAAGTTTAGTAATAATTGATTTTGAGAAACCTAAGTTTTCAAGTGATAAGATATCTTCACTTTGCATTAGAATTCTCATAACAACTCTCTCACCATAAAAAGTAGGAAGGATTGAAACCCTAATATCTAAAGTTTTTTTAGCAATTTTAATTTGAGTTCTTCCATCTTGAGGAATTCTTTTCTCAGAAATATCTAAATTTGAAATAACTTTAATTCTTGAAATTACTAAAGACATGATATTCTTATCTAATTCTATATGCTTAGATAAAACACCATCAATCCTGTATCTTACTTCACCTTTAAATTCATGCATTTCAATATGAATATCTGAAGACTTCTTTTTAATTGCTTGATAAAAAAGTGAGTTTACAAATTTAATAATTGGAGCTGATTCTTCTGATGTTAGAATATCACTTCCAACTTTTAAGAATTCATCTAAAGCAAATTCATTATCATCTTCAACTTCAGCACTTTCTTGTTCTTCATGAATTAAAGACATTTCTTTATCAGCTCTTAAATCAATAAATTTAGCAAGAAGTTTCTCAAAAGAAATTTCATCTAAAAACTTAACATCAAATGTATAATTATTTTTAGATAAATAATCAAAAGAAACATCCATATGTTCTCTAGATACAGCTATTATAGTATTGTCTTCATATTCACAAAACAATACAAAACTTTTTAATGCTAGTTCATAATTTTCTACTGATATAGGATTTAAATTAATATCATGTAATTCTGCAAATATCATCTTCCAAAAATCTTATTAACTCTTTTTTGGTGTGCGCTTAATTCTAATTTTTTCTTTGTATTTTTAAATTCACTTAACTCTTCTAAAACTTCTTTGATTTCATTCTCTCTTTTTTTATCGTTATTCTTTTTTAATAATTTATTTTGTAATAGTCTTAGTTCTAAGTCTTTAGTATATTTAGCTTCTAAAGCTTTAAGTTGTCCAAGTTGATTTCTTACATAAGTAAGGTCTTTTGACTTAGGAATAATATAAGGTGTAATAATAACTACTAAATTAATTTTATCTTTTACATTTTTTTTATTTCTAAATAGATATCCTAAAAATGGAATATCACCTAAAATAGGAATTTTTGAATTAATAGTATCAGTCTTATTTTTAATTAGTCCACCAAGTATAATAGATTCACCATTTAATACAATAGCAGTAGTTTTAATTTCTTTTTTTGAAGTATCAGGGTTATCACCAGCTTTAATAACTTCTTTTGCATCTTCAATTATTGCTTCAATCTCAAGAGTTACTTTATTCTCACTAGAAATTCTAGGTTTTACTTTTAAAGAAAGTCCAATATCTTCTCTTTTACTACTAGTAGTTGTTCCACTTGAGCCTGTTGTAGATCCTGTATTAAAAGAAATAGTCTCCCCAACATAAATAGAACACTCTTTATTATTAATACATAATATTGAAGGTTCAGATACAACATCTACAGCTTGATTTTGTTTCAATAAATTAATTGAAGCAGCTAGTCCTAAAGCAGAAGTAACATTATCATAAGAAATTCCAATATTTTTAAGAAGATTACCATCAATTATTGGTCCGCCTAAGTTTGCAGTTGCAATTCCTAATTTTTGATCAAATGCAGATACTCCGTATTTAAGACCTACATTTCTTAAACCTTTTTCACTTATTTCAATAATTTTTGCCTGAACATAAACTTGTAATTGTTCTTTATCTAATTTAAATATTAATTCTTTAACAAACTCAATTTCAGAAGAAGGTCCTGATAGAACAATAGAGTTAGTTTCTATATCAACAGCAGTCAAAGGTTTTAAATTTTGATCAAGATATTTCTTTTTTCCAATAATTGCAGAAATAATTTTAATTACATTCTTTGCTTCTACATTTTTTAAAGGTATTACTTCTACTACTCTTTTAATTAAAGAATCGTTTTTATCACTATATTCTAGTCTTGACTTTAAAAACATTACATTTGATTTTTTACCAACAATCATAATTGAATTATTATCTTTATTTGCAATAATAGAAACTTTTTCTTTAATTATTTTTTCATTAAAAACTGACTTTGCAACAAGTTTTAAATTTGATGCTGCTTGTGTAGCATTTATATTTTTAAGATCAATTACAATTACATGCTTTTTATTATTTTTAGTAATTAAGTTAACAACTTTTTGTATAGTTTTAATATTTTCTACAAAATCTGTAATTACAATTGAATTTGATTCTTTATCTGTTACAAGTTTTGCAGATTTTGAGATTAAATGTCTAATTTTAGAAGCAACATAATCTACATTAGAATAAGATACTTTAAATACTTTTGTAACCATTTGAAAATAGTTCTTTGATAAATTATTAACAACTGGTGCATTATACTTTGACGTATCATTAATTCTAACAATTCTAAGAATATCATTGTTTTCAACTATTGTATAACCCTTACCTTGAAGAACATACATCAAGATATTAATTACATCATCTTTTTTTACTGCTTTATTAGGAATAAAATCAACTTTACCTTTAATAGGTGTAGTAATCAATATATTCTTATTAATTACTTTTGAAGTAATTTTTATTAAATCTTTAATATCTAAAGTTTTAAAGTTTATATCTATAGTATCTTCACTAGCACTTAACATAATATTTACTAATATTACGTAAAATAACAATCTAATTAATTTCATAACT
>JABSON010000257.1 GCA_013215915.1 Campylobacteraceae bacterium
TTTGTGGATATGGCCGGGCCATCTTATCCTGTTCGACTCAGGATATATCCAGATCTCGTCGGCTGGCGACATTGGGACAAATATTTGCGATATTTGATATTTTGTAAAAAGGGTTTAAAAAAAAGAAGTTTTAAGAAAAAATGTCGATATTTTAAAGAACAATTTGGGATTTTTAAAGTAAAAAAAACTCCCGAGTTTCTATGGAAATCTTACGTATGAATTTTTAACGAAAAATGTGACTTTTTAAATAATGAGCTGACGTGTTTTGGTAAGATTTTGGTGATATACTGAGAATTTTTCTGACGTGTAGGTTTAGTAGAACAAATTACAAGAGCTAATGGAACAACTGTTTATACTATAACAAATGAAAATGATAAAAGAAAAAAAACAGAAGTAATAAAAAATGATATAAATATTTTTTTTAAAGATTCTTTTTTTAAAAACATTAAATATATAAATGTTATTAAAAAAAGAATTAAATATGAAGGTCTTGCAAAGAGTGCAATTGAAACCATTAGACCTGATAATTTATACTTCTTATCTTCCATTAAATAAAGGCTTAAAAATAAAAAGAATAAACCCATAGAATCACTTAACATTGATAATGACAAATTTACTAAATAAGGAGAGCTTAGAGTTAATAAATATGAAATAAAAGCAATATTTTCATTATGAATTTTTTTAATATATAAAAAGACTACGAGGGGTAATAGTATTGCGTAAGTTGCTGTTAAAATAAATAAAGATTCTTTTGCATCTTGTAAAAAAAAGTTTAAAGATTTTCCAAATAAGATTAAAGAAGCATATCCTGGAAAATGTGGGGAGAAATCTATTACACTGAAGTTTATTATTCCATTTCTTAAAAATAATGAGTCATCATTATAATAAGAAGCAGGAAAGCTGAAAATAAAATAGGCATAAGCTAAAGTGCTTATACCTATAAATATCTTATAAAAAGAACTTAGATTGATAAAAGTAACTCATTTATAATATTTTCATGTTTTTTAAATTCTTTAAGATTAGCTGGTCTTGAACCAACTCCGAAAAGTCCTGGATTACCAATAGCTGCAGTACAAGCTCTTAAATGTTTTTTTAATATTTTATCAGTCTTTTTATCTAAAGAAACTGATAATAATTTATAAAACTTATTTGCTTTTGCTAACATAACTTTTGTAATATTAAATGTTTTAATATTTTGAGAAGCTCCATCTAATCTTCTTAAAATTTCTGCTGCATATGAAATTTCTAAGAATTTAATTACTTCTTTTTTATCTTGGTTAAAAATAGCAGAATCTAAACCATCATATAAAGTATCAATAAATGAATTACTTAAGTATTGATAATGTTTTCTATTAGCTCTAAATACTTTTTTTACTTCTTTAAAATCATTTGCATTAAGAGCTTTTGTAATAGCTTCTCGTGCATCAATACTAACTTCAGCACCAGATGCTGCATACGAATAAGCATTTGCTGCTGTATATGTAAATA
The DNA here is from genome assembly GCA_013215915.1 of Campylobacteraceae bacterium. Classification (GTDB taxonomy): domain Bacteria; phylum Campylobacterota; class Campylobacteria; order Campylobacterales; family Arcobacteraceae; genus NORP36. The sequence continues at coordinate 1,489 of JABSON010000257.1, forward strand.
ATAAAACTAAAATAACTCTAAATAAACTTTTCATCTTTTTCCTTATGCTACTGAATTTGTTTCTATTACTGTTTTTTCATTTCTGTGATTAAAAATCTCTTTTTGAGTAATATTTTTTCCTAATACTTTAGAAGCTGCCATTAAACCAGTTTCCATTGCAGTATCTAAGAATATATATCTAAATGTTCCTTGACGTCCTGCCATTGTAAGGTTTTCAAACCTTGCTAGATATTCGATTGTACGATCTCTATTAATATTATAATCAACATCCATCATATTATATGCATGTTCTGTTTTAAAAGAAAAATAGTCAATAATTTTATCTTCTATTTCAAAGTTAAGTTTTTTTAAATCTTTTTTAACAATCTCTAATAATTCTTTTTCATCCATATTCCAAACATTATCACCTACATTACAAGGAAGTTCTAACATAATTGAACTTTTTCCCTTAGGAGCCATTTGTTCAGATCTTCTTTTTGGTTCTTGAATTCTAGTTGGTAAAAGTTCAAAATCACTTACATACTGCCAAGTATGAGGTGAAAAATCTTTAATATCTAAAGCTAGGCATAAAAACCTTAAAGATCTAAAACCTAAATTAGATTCAAATCCTAGTTTTTTAGACATTTCATTTAAAGGCATAGTTGAAATAATGTGATCTCCTGAAAATGAACCTTGAGGAGTTTGTATTTCTTGAATTTTATTCTCAGAAAATACAAAACTTTGAACTTCTGCATTTCTTACAATCGTTCCACCTAAAGCTTCAAATTTTTCTGCCATTTTTAAAGGAAGTCCACCAAATCCATGTTTTGGATATCTGAAATCTCTTGCATAAGTTCTTGCAGTTTTTTTACTTTTAAATAACAGTTTTGAAATAACATCTTTTAAATCTATAAGTGAAATTCTCTGACCTGCCCAATCTGAACTTAAAGTTTCAGGTTTAACACCCCATAGTTTTTCAGTATAAGGTCCAAAAAAGTTATTATATAAAGTTTTACCAAATCTTGAAGTAATCCAAGTTTTAAAGTTTGTATCATCAGGTTTAGAAAGCCCTAATATAACTTTAATTGAATCTAAAAAAGCTCCAAATAACATGCTAAAAGGAGCTACTTTAATTAAATTTTTTAAGTTTAAAGGATATTCATATACTTTATTTTGATGTAAAATAACAGAAGACCTTTTAGCTACTAATAAATCATCACCTAAAACTTCTTCCACAAAAGCTAGAAGTTCTTTATTATGAGTAATGAATCTATGACCACCATAATCAAATCTATACTTATCACCTTTTACATTCATTACTTCAGTTTTACACTGTCCACCAACAACATCTTCTTTTTCAAGAATAATTACTTTTTTTCCGTTTTGAGCTAGTTCGATTCCTGCCATTAAACCAGAAACTCCACCGCCTATTATTATTACATCACTATTTTGCATATGAATAAGTTTTTCTCCATAAGAATATTGCGCCTATCATATAAGCAGCCCAAGAAATAAAATGAAATAATGAAGGAGATGAGTTATAACCAAATAAAGCTCTTAAAAAAGTTCCTACCATTGATCTATCATCTAAAACAGCTGAAATATCATATATTACAGGTACATAAACTGGAATTAATTCAGCAGCTTGCATCATAGATACAGCAGATCCAAATAAACCACCAGCAATTATTAAAATTAATAATCCTGTATATTTAAAGAATTCTTTAATAGGTATATTTTTAGCACCTTTCATTAAAGCATATACTAAAACTAGAGAAACTAATAGTCCTAAAATAGCTCCAATTAAACCTTTTTCCATAGAAATATTTTCAGTTAAAGATAATGATGAAAAAAACAATACTGTCTCAAAACCTTCTCTTAATACTGCTAAAAATGCCAAAAATACCATACCAGCAATATTACCAGTAGATACAAGATTTTTAACATTTTCTTGCATTTCACCTTTTATTTGTTTTGATTGATTTGCCATCCAAACTACCATATAAGATAAAACTAGGGTTGCAAACAGAAGTATTCCTATCATTAAATAATGCTGATAAAGTTCATTATCCATACTGTAAAATAAAACTTGAAAAATGTAAGCTATAAATAATGAAACGATAATACCTACTACTACACCTATGTATATATATTTATTATATCTTCGTGCATCTAATTTTCCTAAATAAGAAAGTATAATACCTACTATTAAAAAAGCTTCTAAACCTTCTCTAAAAGTAATTAAAAAACTTGCTAACATCACTATCCTTTTTAATAACTATTATCGTTTATATTAGCATAATTTATTATTAACTGACTTAAGCATATTAGTTTTTTACTTAAGATTAATTATATTTATCTCTTTGTATTCATAACTTTTAATACAG
>JABSON010000258.1 GCA_013215915.1 Campylobacteraceae bacterium
TTTATGTAAAATTTTTATTTTAAATTATAAGTTTCGTGATATTTCAATATTTGTTTCCCGACGAAAATTTTGTTCTGGTTCCTTGTGTTTGCAGTAGTATTCATGGCTTCCCTCTAGGATTTGAATTTGATTTTAATGGAAAAATTTTAGTTAATGAGAACTTATCAAAATCTTTAAATACTGCATGGTTAAGTAGAAATAATTATGCATATACAAATAAAATTAGAATTAGAACTCAAGCTTTAAATAAAACTCCTTCTTGGCTTGAATATAATGTAAAAGATAAAAAGTTTAGAACTTTATCAAAAGAAAAATATTCTAATTATAAAGAAGATAATTATATTTCAAAAGAAATTTTTGTTAATAATAATAATAATACTTTAATTCCTGTAAGTCTTGTTTATAATAAAAATAAAATTACAAATACATCACCTATATATTTATATGTATATGGTGCTTATAATGTACATATGAAAAAATATTTTATGAAAAATATAATACCTTTATTAGATAAAGGTTTTATTTATGCTATTGCCCATGTAAGAGGTGGTTCTTATTTAGGGGATTCTTGGGCAAAGGATGGAATTGGTAAAAATAGATTAAATTCTATTAATGATTTTATTTCTGTTGCAAGATATTTGAAAACTTATAAAAGTACAGAGAAGAGAAATATTATTGCTCAAGGTTCTAGTGCTGGAACTGTAATTGTATCAGCTGCTATTAATAAAGAACCTTTATTATTTAAAGCTGCAATTTTAAAAGTTCCTTTTTTAGAAATTATTAAATCTTTAAAAGATAATAGTGCTGCTTATAAAACTATTGAATACGCACAATGGGGAAATCCAAATATTAAAAATGAATTAGATATTTTAAAACAATATGATCCAATAAATAATATTAAACATTTAGTTTATCCTACGATTATGACAAAAGTATCTATATATGATTCAAAAGTTAATTTTATGGATGGGGTAAATTACACTAAAAAATTAAGAAAAAACTCAATATCAGATAATAATAGTTTTTTATATACAAACTTTAATGCAGGACATAAAGGTGGTATTAGAAACTCATTATATGAAAATATTTTAGACTATACATTTATATTAACAGAAGGATTAAAATGAAAAAACTACTTTATTTATTTTTAACATTATCATGCACATATTTATATGCAAATGAAAGTGTATATGTAAAAGAAAAAGAATCTAAAAATGCTAATGAAACAGCATCTTTAGGAGATGTTACAGTTGAAGGAACAAAATCTGAAGATAAATTATCTAAAATTCCTTTAAGTGTTATTGTAATAGATGAAAAACAATATTTAAAAGAAGGTGTTACTTCTTTATATGATACTTTTGCAAATGAAGTTGGTATTAGTATCTCTGGAGGAGAAGGAAAATCTCAAAATATCACTATTAGAGGTTTAAGTGGTAATAGAATCAAGGTTCTTAAAGATGGGGTTTCTGTTTCAGATGGTTATGGAGCTAATAATATTAATGATGTAATGGGAAGTAATACTTTTGATTTAACAAATATTAAAAAAATAGAAGTTTTAAAAGGTGCTAATGCAGCAGTACAAGGATCTGGGAATTTAGGTGGAATTATACTTGTTAAAACAAATCAATTAAGTGATTATCTAGAGCATAAAGATCAATATTTTTCAAGTACAAGTAAATACATAGGGCAAAGTACAAAATTTCAAGAAAACATTGTTTTTGCAAAAAGATTAAATAACTTAGAATTAGGTCTTCGAGCTAATTATTCTATATCTGGTTCAACTGATAACTATTCTGGAGAAGTTTATAAAAGAGATATTGATTCTTCTACTTTTACTTTAATGCAGGCTTATTCTTTTGATAATTTATACTGGACTAATACTTATGAAGAATTTGAGGAACAAGCAAATAAATCTGAGGGATATACTCCTATACAAAGTGATGGTATATGGAAAACTAAAAGTTTTGAAGAAAAAAAGAATACTCTAAATAAAGAGTTTTCTAGTAATTTTTATTTTTCAACAAATTATAATTTTATGCAAGATGTAGATGTAAAAGCTTATTATAGAGATACTGTAAATACTAAAAATACTGATATATTTTTAGAACAAATTAATAGTAATATTATAGTAAAAAAAGAAACAAAAGATAAAAGAATCTTTCAAAATAAAGCTTATGGACTTAATCTAAATGTAAGTAATGAATTAGAAGATCATGAAATTAAATATGGATTTACTTTTAAAAATAGTTTACATGATAGACCTGTAACAAAAATAGTAGATAAAAATGGTTTTATGACAGAAGATAAAAAACAACCTTTTGCAAAAGCAAAAACATTAGAATTTTCTACATATATTTTAGATAAATATACTATAAATGATTTTGTTTTTTCTTCTTCACTTAGATACGATCACAGTAGAATGTCAGGTGATGATATAAAAGCAGGAAATAATAAAACATTAAATCCAGGTGTAAAAGTTGATGAATTAAGAGTTAATATAATATCACCAGCTTTATCAATAAGATATGATATCAGTGATGAATTAAATATTTATACTTCTTATTCATTTGGAACAAAAGCACCATCTGCTGATAAGGTATATGGTTATGTTCCTCATGATAATTCATTTATACCATTTATACTTAAACCAAATTTAGATTTAAAAAAAGAGACAAGTGATAATATTGAACTTGGTATAAAATTTAAAAATGAAAACACATATTTTCATTTAGGTTTATTCTATTCAAAATATAAGGGTTTTATAGAACCACTTACAGTAGATGCAAGCAATATTCCAAATATTGTACAGTATGTTAATACTTCAAATGTAAAAATATATGGTTTTGAAACAACTCTTTCTCATAAAATTAATAATACTACTTTTAGTACTACTTTAGGTCTAGTAGATGGAGAAAATGATAAAAATGAAAAAATTACAAACTTAACACCATTAGAGGGTACGTTTAAAATAGAACAAAAATTTAAGAAATTTGATATGTTTACAAGAGCTAATTTTGCTTCATCAATGAATAGAGTGCCAAAATGTGAAGAGCAGTTTTCTTCAACTTCAAAATGTGCAACAACTAGTGGCTGGAGCACAGTCGATGCTGGTATTACTTATACTCCAAATGATACATATACTTTTAATATAGCAGTGTTTAATATATTTAATAAAAAATATTTAAAATACCAAGATGTAAAAGGTACTAGGAATCATGGCAAAGATTTTCATGCCAGAGAAAATAGATATTTTAATGTAAACTTTAAAATGGAATTTTAGATGAAAAAATATTTATTAATAATACTTCCATTTTTATTTATATCTTGTGGTTCTGATTCATCAAAAAATGATGATAAAACAAATATTAAAACTAATAGTGAAAATATTTCATATGAAAAGATATTTTCAAATAATAATATTGAAAAAGCAAGGAAAAGATGGGCATCAGAGAGAAAAATACAAGCGAGAGATAGTGAAAAAATAAATACAATGGTTTATTTTTAAAAAGCAGTTGTACAATGATTGATA
>JABSON010000259.1 GCA_013215915.1 Campylobacteraceae bacterium
AAGATATTTTAATGTTTGGTAGCATGAATTTAACAAAAGAATCATTTAAAAATAACTACGAAGTTGTTATGTTTTCAGATGATTCAAAAGATATAAAAAAAGCACAAGAGTTTTTTAAAAATTCTTTAAGAGATAAATAAAGTATTTATTTCTTTCTGTTATAATAAAAAAAATTAATTTAAGGATTATTTAGTGTTAGAAAGCTTTATTATTGGGTATTGTATTTATTTTGTGATAAATATCTATACTTCATTTATGCAAATTGCTTATGTACAAAAAGCAAAAAAATTAAAACCAGTTATTTTAAATGATGATAAATATGAAATTGCAGGAAATTATTCTATAGAAAAAGAAAAACTAACTTTAGCTTCAAGTTTTTATGAGTTTGTTATATTCTTTGCTTGGATTTCTGTAGGTTTAGAATATTTAGATTCACAGATTACTGTTGATTCATTATGGTTAAAAGCCGTAATTTTTGTAGATGTATTCATTATTATTAACTGGGTTTTAGGACTTCCATTTGAATTACATAAAACATTTAATTTAGATAAAAAATATGAATTCTCAAATATGACTGCATCTTTATATATTAAAGATACTATTAAAAGTGGTATGTTATTTTTAATTTTTGGATCTGCTGTAATTGCAGGGATTTCATTAATCATTGAAAACTTTGATTCTTGGTGGATTTATGGTTTTGTATTTATTTTTGCTGTTATTATTTTAATCAATATGTTATATCCTATTATTAGAGATAAAATGTTTGATAAATTTGAGAAACTTAAAGATAAAGAATTAGAAGTTAAAATTGAAAAACTTTTAGCAGCTGTAGATTTTAAAAGTTCTGGTGTATTTTCAATAGATGCTTCAAAAAGAGATAATAGATTAAATGCTTATTTTGGGGGACTTGGTTCTACTAAAAGAGTTGTTTTATATGATACTTTAATTGCTAAACTATCTCATAATGAATTATTAGCAGTATTAGGACACGAACTAGGGCACTTTAAAAATGGAGACATTTTAAAAAATATTGGAATTATGGGATTTGTAATGTTTGTCTTTTTTGCATTCTTTGGAAACTTAAGTGATGAACTATTTTTACAAATGCATGTATCAAATGAACCTTATGCAATTATTATTGTATTTATGATGTTCTCACCAATTTTGTCATTCTTTTTAATGCCTTTAATTTCTGTGATTTCTAGACATAATGAATATGCAGCAGATGAGTTTGGTTCAAACTTGTCATCTAAAGAAGATTTAGTATCTGCTTTATTAAAATTAGCAAATGAAAATAAATCATTTCCTTTATCTCATCCTTTATATGTTTTCTTTTATTATTCTCATCCACCTTTAATCGAAAGATTCAAAGAACTTGATTATGATATTCATCAAGATTCAGATGATGCTTTAAAAGGTAGTTTTAAAGCAAATGACTAATGAAGAGATAATAAGTATTATTTTACTTATATTAGTTATATCTTTTATTGTCTTTTTATTATCAAAACTTTATTTTGAGAAAAAGATAAATATACTAAAATATGAAAATATTTTAAACATTCAAAAAAGCGAAAATGCTTTTTTGAATGAAAAAAACTCTTACAAAACTTTAATCAATGAAATCAATTCAGAATATAAAAACTCAATAAGTGAATATGAACTAAAGATATCTCATTTAAATAAACTTTCAGATCAAAACAAATTAAATTTAGAAGAAAAACTAGATTTATTAGAAGAATCAAAAGATCAAATGAAATATGAGTTTGAAAACTTATCTAATAAATTATATGAAGAGAATTCTTTAAAATCAAATGAAAACTTATCTTTAGTTTTAAAACCATTAAAAGATCAACTAGATGGTTTTAAAAATAGAATTAATGAAATATACTCAGATGAAAGTAAAGAAAGGTCATCTCTTCTAAGTGAGATTAAAAATTTAAAAGACTTAAACAATCAAATATCTGCTGATGCTAATAATTTAAGCAAGGCTTTAAAAGGTGAAAATAAAACCCAAGGTGACTGGGGTGAAATGATATTATCTAAGATTTTAGAGAGCTCAGGTTTACGTGAAGGCAAAGAATTTAACACTCAAGGCTCATATTTGGGTATTGATGGAAACCGTCTAAGACCAGATGTGATTGTACATTTACCACAAAATAAAGATATAATTATTGATTCTAAGGTTTCACTTCTTTCTTATACAAGATATGTGCAAGCAGAGAATACAGATGATAAAAACAAATATTTTAAAGAATTAAAAAAGTCTGTGTCTTCTCATATAAGTGATTTAAGTTCAAAACAATATAACGAAATAAAAGATATTAATACTTTAGATTTTGTACTTTTATTTATTCCTATAGAAGGAGCTTTTTTATTACTCTCTCAAAATGAAGAGAATATTTTTCAAAATGCATTTGATAAAAATATAATTTTAGTATCACCTTCTTCTTTATATGTATCGCTAAGAACAATTGAAAATATTTGGAGATATGAATATCAAAATGAAAATGCTTTACTTATTTCAAAAAAAGCTGCTGATATGTATGATAAGTTTTATTCTTTTGTTCAAGACTTAGAAGAAATAGGGACAAATATAAAAAGATCTCAAAAAGCTTATGATTTAGCTTTAAATAAATTATCTACTGGTAATGGGAATTTAATTAAAAGAAGTGAAGAATTTATCTCACTTGGAGTTAAGAGTAAAAACAAGATCAAAATAAAACAAAATTAATTGTTTTATTTTGAGATAGTTACTTCGTATAAAAACTCATATAGTCTTAGAGTTTTATCATAAAACTTAAAATTCTTATTTATTATTCTTTTTGAAAAGAATGTTTTATTTGGCTTAAAAGTTGTATAAGCATACAAGCAGTTATATAAAGATAAATGTGCATATTTATCTTCTTTCTTAAATCCTTGAGGATAACGCTTGTAATAAGGCTCAACTACTTTGATTCCATCTTCTTTTAAATCATTTAATATTCCATCTAATTCTTGTGCATTTTTTTCAACTTTAATATATTCTCTGTATTGTTTTAATAGATCTGTTTTAAATGTTCTAATACCTGAGGCTACAAATACTTCAGATGAAGTATACTGCATATAAAAAGAAGAACTTTGCATTCTATGAGTATTTCCTCTCCAAAATATAATTCCAATTTTTGTTTTAATTGGAGTTTTATCTTTTGAGAATCTTACATCTCTATATATTTTAAATAATGAACCTGATACTTTAGGTTTTGCTTTTATAAATGGATCAAGAGCAATTAAATGCTCTCCCATTTCTTCAACATAAGCTACATTTGCATCTAAAATATACTCTTTCCATCTATATCTATTGTTTTCAAACCAAACTTTATTATTATTTTCATTTATTTCATCCAAAAATCCCAATGCTTTTTCATTGAAGCCGTCAAATATCATATATTCTTCCTTTAATTCTTAAATAAAATTATAGCCTAAGAAGTATTTGATATAATGCAAAATAATTAAAAATTTGGAGAATTAATGACTTATACGGAAATATTTATTATTGGTTGGAATTTTAATGCATTAATGTTTGTAATAAATTTAATATTAGCATTTAAAGTAATTTCAACAGTTGACAGAGATAAACTATCTCAAGAGAGTGAAGAACTAAAAGAATTAAAAACAGAACTTGATTCTTATTACCCTTACAGAACTTATACTACATTATTATCTTATGTAATACCATTTACAGCTTCTTTTAGAATAATTTATTAAATAATTGAAATGTTTATATTTTTAAATAA
>JABSON010000026.1 GCA_013215915.1 Campylobacteraceae bacterium
CTATAAAAGATTTTTAACAATTTTACAATACTTTTCTAGATTGTAGATAAAATAAGGCAATATATGTAACTTTTATACTCATAAAACAACAAAATTTAAATTATAATATCAAAAAAATAAGAATTGTTTATTTATGTTACATAATTACACATATTGAAAGATTTTTTCTATATTTTGAACAAATGATATTCAATTGCTACTCTTTTGATTTAGAATTGGAATGTAGAAAGACAAATTAAAGGAGTCTATTATGTTAAAGAAAATTGTGTGTGGTTTATTATGTGCATCAAGTTTAATCATGGCTAAAGATATAAACATTGCTGTTATAACGCATGGTGCTGATACAGATACATTTTGGTCTGTTGTTAAAAATGGTGTTAACAACGCAGAAAAAGATATGGGAGTTAATGTAAATTACAGAAATCCTGCCTCTGGAGATTTAACTGAAATGGCAAGACTGATTAATTCAGCAATTGCGAAAAGACCAGATGGTCTAGTTGTTTCAATTCCAGATTCTGATGCTTTAGGTGGAGCTATTAAAAAAGCGATTAAATTAGGAATTCCAGTTATTACTATTAACTCAGGTGGAGATTTTGGTAAATCAATTGGAACATTAATGCATATTGGACAGTCTGAGTACGATGCTGGATTGCAAGCTGGTAAAAGAGCAAAAAAAGCAGGTGTAAAATCTTTTTTATGTGTAAATCATGAAATTACAAATGTATCATTAGAAAAAAGATGTCAAGGTTTTGCAGATGCATTAGGTGTTAAAAATAATATGTTAGATGTAAATACTGACCCTTCTGAAATTGAGAGAAAAGTTAAACCTAAATTAAAAAATGTTGATGCTGTTTTAACACTTGGACCAACAGGTGCAAGTCCAACAATGAAAGCAATTAAAAAAGCAAGATTAGGTAAGCATACTTATTTTGTTACTTTTGATGTTAGTAAAGATATTTTAAAAGGTATTAAAAGTGGAGTAATTGATTTTGCAATTGATCAACAACAATATTTACAAGGTTATATGCCAATTGTTGTATTAACTCAAATGGCTAAATATGGAGTTTTACAAAGTGGTGATATTAACTCAGGACCTGGATATATTACAAAAGCAAATGTTTCTAATGTAGAAAAATATGCTGGTAAATATAGATAAAAATATTTGAAATACAAAACTAGGGTTTCCCTAGTTTTATAAAGGGTAAAAAATGGCAGATGAAAGAATAAGTGAAGAATCGTTTTTTTCAAAGGTTTTTAAAAAACCAGAGTTTACTTCAGTTGTTGGAGTTATAGGTGTATTTTTAGTGTTTTTTGGAATTGCTGATGAAGCAATGTTTAGGCTTGAGGGTGTTTTATCTTGGACTGAACAAGCTGCCTTAATTGGAATACTAGCAGTTGGAGCTTGTTTATTAATGATTGGTGGAGAGTTTGATTTATCAGTTGGTTCAATGATTGGATTTTCAGGAATAATAATGGCAATCATGACAGTAGAGTATGGATTTCCCGCATGGATTTCAATTACGACAGCTTTTGTAATAGCTTGTGGAATTGGTTTTATAAATGGTTATATCGTTGTTAAAACAAAATTACCTTCATTTATTGTTACGTTAGCTTCTTTATTTGTACTAAGAGGATTAACAGTTGCAGTTTCAAGACTTTTAACAGATCAAACTTTAGTTGGTGGTGTTAAAGAAGCCTCAGAAGGTGACTGGATAGCATCGTTATTTGGTGGAGAAGCTTTTACTTCTGTATTTATTTACTTGGGGAATATGGGAATTATTGATACTTTTGATGACGGTACACCTGTTGTTACTGGTATAAAAATGTTATTAGTATGGTGGTTTGGACTTACTATTGTAGGTGTTGTTATTTTAAGATTAACAAAATATGGAAACTGGATTTATGCTACAGGTGGAGATGAACAAGCTTCTAAAAATATGGGAGTTCCAACTGATAAAGTAAAAATTCTATTATTTATGGGAACAGCATTCTGTGCTACTGTATTTGCAGCTTGTCAAGTTTTTGATTATGGTTCAGCTGATGCACAAAGAGGTTTATTAAAAGAATTTGAAGCAATTATTGCAGTTGTTATGGGTGGAGCCTTATTAACAGGTGGTTATGGAACAGTTATTGGAGCATCTTTAGGAGCTTTAATTTTTGGAATTGTTAATATTGGAATCTCTTATACTTCAATTGATAGTGATTGGTTTAGAGTATTTTTAGGTCTGATGTTACTTGCTGCTGTTATGTTAAGTAATAGTGTTAGAAAAAAGATTATGAGAAGCTAAAATGAAAAAACCTATTATTCAAATTAAAGATGTAACAAAACATTTTGGGAATATTATTGCTTTAAATGGAATCTCTATGGATTTATATCCAGGTGAAGTAATGTGTTTATTAGGTGACAATGGTGCTGGAAAATCAACGCTAATTAAGACTTTAGCAGGTGTTCATGCAAAAACATCAGGTGTATATAAAATTGATGGTGTTGATATAGTAAATCCAAGTCCTGAGAAATTATTAAATGCAGGAATTGCTACTGTTTATCAAGATTTATCAACTATTCCATTAATGTCAATTTCAAGAAACTTCTTTTTAGGAAGAGAAGATGTAATTGAAAAAAAATGGGGCCCTTTTAAATTCTTGGATTTTAAAAAAGCTGACAAAATTGCATTTGATGCGATGAGAGAAATTGGTATTAATATTAGAGAAGCTTCACAAGCTGTTGGAACACTTTCAGGTGGTGAGAGGCAATGTCTTGCAATTGCTAAGGCCGTTTATTTTGGAGCAAAAGTTCTTATTTTAGATGAGCCTACATCTGCTTTAGGTGTTGCTCAATCTTCTATGGTATTAAAATATATTTTACAAGCTCGTGCTAAGGGATTAGCCGTTATTTTTATTACTCATAATGTATATCATGCATTTGCAGTAGGAGATAGATTCACTATTTTAAATAGAGGTCAAACATTTGGAACTTCTGAAAAAGCAACAGTCACGATTGCAGAATTACAAGAGAAAATGGCTGGTGGAAAAGTAATTCAAGATTTAAGTGAAGAGTTAGGTGAAGACTCTAAAAATCTATAAAAGGAAAAGTGTATGGCAACAATTAGATTAACAGTAGGACAAGCTATTGTAAAATATTTAAATAATCAATATATACAAACATCAAAAGGCCAAGAGAAGTTAATTAATGGAGCTTTTGGAATTTTTGGACATGGAAATGTAACTTGTATAGCTGAAGCTTTATATGATATTAAAGACGAATTTCCTACGTATAGAGGACAAAATGAACAATCAATGGCTTTAGCTGCTATTGCTTATTCAAGGGCTAAAAATAGAGAGCAAATTATGCTTGTTACTACATCAGTTGGACCAGGTGCCACAAACATGATAACTGCAGCTGGTGTTGCATATACAAATTCATTACCTTTATTAATGTTAAGTGGAGATGTATTTAATTCAAGACTTCCTCATCCTGTTTTACAGCAAGTTGAAGTTGAGAGTGACTCAACAAGTTCTGCTAGTGATTGTTTTAAGCCAATAGTTAAGTACTGGGATAGAATAACTCATCCTGCTCAAATTATGCAATCTTTTCCTCAGGCTATAGCTATGATGATGGATCCACGAACTTGTGGTCCTGCTTATATAAGTGTTTGTCAAGATACTCAAAGCTTAGCTTATGATTATGAAGAAACATTTTTTAATAAAACTATTCACAAAATGGCAAAACCAAGAGCTGATAAAAATGAAATAAATGAAGCTATCAAAATTATAAAAAATGCAAAAAGACCTGTGATAATTGCAGGTGGAGGAGTTTTATTTTCCAAAGCTAGAGATGAGGTAAATGTTTTAGCGCTTCAATGTAATATTCCTTTCGGAACTACAGTTTCAGCAAAAACAGCTTTTTTATCCCAAGATGAGCTAAATATAGGTCCTGTTGGAGTATCTGGAACTAAAGCAATTAATTCTTTAATAAATAAAGCAGATGTAATTATAAATATAGGTACGAGGTTACAAGATTTTACAACTGGATCTATGAGTATATTTAAAAATAAAGAAGCAAAATTTGTTTCAATTAATACTTCAAGATTTGATGCTACTAAGCATACAAGTTTATCTGTAGTAGGTGATGCAAAAGAGACTTTAATAGAATTAATTGAGGGTCTTAAAGATTATAAAGCAGATGAAAAATTAATAATAGAAGCAAAAGAAAATAAAAAAAGATATTTAGAATTTGTAGAAAATAAAATTAATGAAAAAAATCAAATCACTTCATATGCAAATATTGTAGGTGCTATTAATAAATTAGTAAGTCCAAAAGATAGATTAATCGCAGCAGCTGGTGGATTACCAGGTGAAATTAATACTATTTGGCAGAGCCTTGGAATTAACACTATTGATAATGAATATGGTTTTTCTTGTATGGGTTATGAAGTATCAGGTGGATATGGATCAGCTATTGCAAATAAAGAAGGCCAAAACATTGTATTTACAGGAGATGGTTCTTATATGATGTTAAATTCTGAGATATATTCTTCTGTTTTATCTGGTGATAAAATGATAATTATCGTTTGTGATAACCAAGGATATGCAGTAATCAATAGATTACAAATTAATCAAGGGGCCAAGCCTTTTAATAATTTAATTGAAGATTGTAAATTAAAAGATAAAGCTTTTGGTGTTGATTATGTACAGCATGCCAAAGCTATGGGTGCAAATGCTGAGTATGTAGAAAAAATAGAAGATTTAAAAGAGGCTTATTTAAGAGCCGTTGAATCTGATAAAACGTATTTAATTCATATTGAAGTTTCAAAATATAACTGGACAGAAGATTCAGATGCCTGGTGGGAAGTTGGAGTTCCAGAAGTAAATGAAAAAGAAAGTATTAGAAAAGCTAGAGAAAATTATGAAGTAAACGTAAAAGAACAAAGAAAAGGAGTATAAATGGAAGTAAAACTAGCAACAGCGCCAATTGCTTGGACAAATGACGACTTACCTCAATTAGGAGGAGATACTCCTTTAGACGTATGTTTAAAAGAACTAAGAGAATCTGGGTTTATAGGGACTGAACTTGGAGGAAAATTTCCTCAAGATAAAGAAGAATTAAAACAAGTTCTTTTAAAATATGATTTAGAACTAGCAGGTGGATGGTTCTCTGGTAATTTATTAGTTGATTCACTTGAAGATGAAATCAAAAGATTAGATAAAGAAATAGATAAACGATTATATGTAAATTGTAATATTGTTGTTTATTGTGAGTGTTCAAATACTATTCAAGGAAATCAAGAAATTGCTTTAAGTAAAAAACCTGTTTTATCTAAAAATGAAATGAAAGAATTTGCATCTGATTATACAAAATTATTTTTTCATGCAAAACAAAGAGGTGTAGTTTTAGCTTATCACCATCATATGGGAACAATTATTCAGAATTCAGATGAAATTGACATGTTTTTATCTTTTTGTGATGATGAAGTTGGTTTAGCTTATGATTCAGGGCATATGTATTTTGCAGGTGCAAATCCCTTAGAAGAAATCAAAAAACATAAAAATAGAATATCTCATGTACATTTTAAAGATGTAAGAGAAGATGTAAGAGCTTTGGTTATAAAAAATGATGAAAGTTTTTTAGA
Source organism: Campylobacteraceae bacterium (assembly GCA_013215915.1). Lineage (GTDB taxonomy): Bacteria > Campylobacterota > Campylobacteria > Campylobacterales > Arcobacteraceae > NORP36. The sequence goes on from JABSON010000026.1 coordinate 5,631, forward strand.
TTCAGTTTTAAAAGGTGTTTATACAGTTCCAGGTGATGGAGTAATTGACTTTGAGCCAATTATTGATGTTTTAAGAGAGATTAATTATAAGGGTTGGATAGTTGTAGAAGCTGAACAAGATCCAAAAATAGCTAATCCATTAGAGTATGCAAAAAAAGCATATTCATATTTATCAAAAATTATATAAGGGCCTATTATGAAAGAATTAGGAATTGGAGTAATCGGAATGGGTTGGATGGGTGAAGCTCATTCGAATGCATATAATAGCATACAAGCAAAATTTTCTCAAATTAATGTAAAACCTAACTTAATTATTTGTAGTGAAATAATAGAAGAACGTGCAAAAGCAGCAAAAGAAAGATTTGGTTTTGAAAAATATACAACAGATTGGAAAAAAGTAGTTGAAGATCCTGCTGTTGATATTGTAGATATTACAGCACCAAATTCATTACACTTAGAAATGATTAAATATTGTATTAAACATAAAAAACATATAAATTGTGAAAAACCAGTAGGGGCTTTTCCTGATGATACTATAAAAGCTTATGAGTTAGTTAAAGATTATGAGAAAGAGACTTTTGTGGGATATAACTATAGATGGTCTCCACTTGTTCAAGAAGCTAAAAAACTAATAGAAGAGGGTACTTTAGGAGAACTTAGACATTTTAGAGGAAGATTCTTTTCTTGTTATGCTGCTGATGAATTAGGTTTTTATTCTTGGCGCTTTGAAAAAGAAAATGGCCATGGAGCTTTAACAGACATTATGTCTCATGCTGTTGATATGGCTATTAATTTAATGGGCGAAGTAAAAGAAGTTCAAGGGGTAATGGATACTTTTATAAAAGAGCGTCCAATCGCACCTGCTGGAGCTTCTCATTATGCTAAGGGCTCAAAAGATGATGAAATGAAAGCTGTTACTAATGATGATTATGTAAATGCAATTGTGAAGTTTAAAAATGGAGCAAGAGGTTATATTGATTCATCAAGAGCTTTTTATGGTCCAACATCTGAAATGACATTTGAAGTTCATGGATCTAAGGGAAGTATTAAATGGAACTTTGAAGAGATGAATACTATGCATTTATATACTCATGATGAAAATGGAAAAAATGGTTATAAAAAAATATATTCTTCGCCTGAGTATTCAAATCATGGTAATTTTAATCCATCAGATGGTTCAGGATTAGGATATGAAGATTTAAAAGCAATTGAAGTATCAAATTTTTTAAATGTAATAGCTAATAAAGATAATAGTAAAAAAGTTAATTTTGAAGATGCAAAAAATGTTGCATTAGTATTAAATGCAATTATTGAATCTAATGAAAATAAAACTGTAGTAAATTTATAAGGATAAAACATGGCTGAAAAGAAAAAACTAAGAAGTTCAAGATGGTTTGAAAAAGATGATTTAAGAAGTTTTGGCCACAGATCTCGAGTTAATCAAATGGGATATGAGCCAGAAGAGTATATCGGAAAACCTATTATTGCAATTATTAATCCTTGGAATGAATTTAATACTTGTCATACTCATTTTCCTCAAAGAGTTGAAGATATTAAAAGAGGAATTCTTCAAGCTGGAGGTTTTCCAGTTGAAATACCAGTTTTAAGTTTAGGTGAGCAGTTAATTAAACCAACTTCAATGATGTTTAGAAATTTTTTAGCTATGGAAGTGGAAGAAGTTTTAAGAGCACATCCTGTTGATGGATGTGTTGTTATGGGGGGTTGTGATAAAACAACTCCTGGTGTTTTAATGGGAGCTATTTCTTTTAATATTCCTACTGTATATATGCCAGCAGGTGCAATGCTTGGTGGAAATTATCAAGGTAAAGTTGTAGGCTCTGGTACTGATGTATGGAAAGTATGGGATGAGAAACAAGCGGGGAATGTAAGTGAGTGTCAATGGAGAGCTTTAGAGTTTGGAATTGCTAGATCTGCTGGGACTTGTATGACTATGGGAACGGCTGCTACTATGATGATAATGGCTGAAACTTTGGGATTTGCTTTGCCTGGATCTTCTACTATTCCAGCTGTTGATTCTTCACATGTAAGAATGGCGCGAAATTGTGGAATTCAGATATTAGAATTAGTAAAACAAGATTTTAAACCTCAAGATATGCTTACAAAAGAATCTTTTGAAAATGCAATTGTTGTTTTAAATGCAATTGGTGGTTCAACAAATGGAATTATACATTTAGTAGCAATGGCTAAACGAGCTAATATTGATATTACTTTAGAAGATTTTGAGAGAATTTCAAATGATGTCCCTTTGATTTTAAATTTAAAACCTTCAGGGGCATATGTAATGGAAGATTTTTATTATGCTGGTGGAACTAATGCTTTATTTACAGAACTTAAATCAAAATTACATAATATAAAAACTGCAAACTTAAAAAGTTTTTATGAAAATATTGAAAATAGCGTTAATTATAATGATGAGGTAATTATGAGCCTTGATAAGCCTCTTAATCCTCTAGGTTCAATTGCCGTTTTAAGAGGTAACTTAGCTTTAAATGGTGCAATTATTAAACAAACTGCTTGTGAAGAACGCTTACTAAAACATACAGGAAAAGCTTTAGTTTATTCAGATATTAAAACGCTAAAAGAAGAAATAGATAATGAAGATTTAGAAGTAGATGAAAATACAGTTTTGATTTTACAAAATGCCGGTCCAATTGGAGCTCCAGGAATGCCAGAATGGGGACAATTACCAGTTCCTAAAAAACTTTTAAAACAAGGAATTACTGATATTGTAAGAATTTCAGATGCAAGAATGAGTGGAACATCATATGGAACTTGTGTTTTACATGTTTCACCTGAGTCTTATATAGGCGGAAACTTAGGACTTGTTAGAACTGGTGATATGATTCATTTAGATGTAAAAAATAGAATTATTGAAGTTTTATTATCTGATGAAGAATTAGATAAAAGAAGAGAAAAATATATACAAGAAAAAAGAGATTACTCAAGCGGATATACACACTTATATACTCAAAATGTAACACAAGCACATGAAGGTTGTGATTTTGGGTTTTTGGCACGTGGTAATAGAGCAGGCTTAGAGCCTAAAATATTTTAAGGAAAACTAATGATAAATATAGGAATTTTAGGCGCTGGAAGAATAGGGAAGATTCATGCAGCAGCTGTTAAAAATTATAATAATGTAAACTTAAAAAGTATAGCAGACCCTTATTTAGATGAAAAATGGGCAAAAGACTTAGGAATTGAGAATTTATATAAAAATGTTGAGGACATTATTAATGATGAAAGTATTGATGCTGTTTATATTTGTACACCAACTGATACACATTCAGATTTAATTATTAAATGTGCTTTAAAAGGTAAAGCAATATTTTGTGAAAAACCTGTTGATTTAGATATTAACAAAATATTAGAAGTTAAAAAAGTATTAGATAAAACAAAAGTATTATTTCAAATTGGATTTAATAGACGATTTGATTCTAACTTTAAAAAACTAAAACAATTAGTTGATAATGGTGAATTAGGAAATCTTATTACTTTAAAAATAGTATCAAGAGATCCAAGTGCTCCACCATTAGAATATGTTGAAGCTTCAGGAGGATTATTTTTAGATATGACTATACATGATTTTGATATTCTTAGATTTATCTCAAATGAAGAAGTTGAAGAATTAAATGTAAACGCAGGAAATTTTGTAAGTAATTTTGGTGATAAAGATATAGATACCGCAATGATTCATTTAAAATTAAAATCAGGTGCTTTTGCATTAATTGAAAATTGTAGAGTAACAACATATGGTTATGACCAAAGAGTAGAAGTTTTTGGTACAGAATCTAATATTAAATTTGAGAATATCTTTGAAGATTGTGTTGTTAAAACAGGAGCTAATGGGACTTCTTCTGGGAAACCTTTAGATTTCTTTTTGGAGAGATATGCAAAAGCTTATGAAAATGAAACATTTGCTTTTATTCAATCTTTAAAAAATAATACTAAATCTGTAGTTGGAATAGATGATGCTTTAGAATCTGCTTTATTAGCAGTCGCTGCTAAAAAATCTTATGATGAAAATAGAGTAGTAAAAATCAATGAAATTAGACAAAAATTTAATATAGGAGAAAAATAATGAAAATGTACAATGATTATGGTTTATATATTAATAATGAATGGGTTAAAGGGGATAATGGTGAATTTGATGTAATTAATCCTTATGATGAATCTGTTATTGGACAAGCTCCAATTGCTTCAACTGATCAGGTGACTTTATGTATTGATTCTTCGATGAATGCTTTAAAAGAATGGAATGAGATGCATTCTTGGGATAGAGCAGCTAAGATATTAAAAATTGCAGATAATTTAAAAGCTAATGAAGATGATATAGCAAGAACTATTTCTTTAGAAACAGGTAAACCGCTGTCTCAGGCAAAAAGAGAAGTTGTTTTATCAATTGACCAATTTATTTGGTTCTCTGAGCAAACTAAAAGAATATATGGAAAAACTATTCAAAGTAGAAACCCAAATACTAGCGTTAAAGTTGAATATAGTGCAATAGGTACAGTTGCAGCATTTTCTTCTTGGAATTTCCCTATTTTATTAATGGCTAGAAAACTAGCACCTGCTTTAGCTGCTGGTTGTCCTATGATTTTAAGATCAACTGATGTAGCTCCTTTAACAGGAATGAAATTAGTTCAAGCTTGTCATGATGCCGATCTTCCAAAAGGTTTAGTATCTTTTCTTTGTGGAAGTGCTAGAGTTCTTAGTCCTAGAATTATGAACGATCCTCGTGTTAGAAAATTATCACTTACAGGTTCAACAGAAGTAGGACAGAAACTAATTGAATCATCTGCAATTACTTTGAAAAAAGTAACAATGGAATTAGGTGGTCATGCTCCTGTTATTGTACATGCTGATGCAAATATAAAAGAAGCAGCTATTCTTTGTGCAGCTGTTAAATTTGCAAATGCAGGACAAGTTTGCGTATCTCCTACAAGATTTTATATTCATGAAAGTAAAATGGATGAGTTTTGTGAAACAATGGTTTTAGAAGTTGAAAAACATGTTTTAGGTTCTGGTTTAGATGATAAAACTACAATGGGACCTTTGGTTCATTCAAGAAGAAGAGATGAAATAGAAGTATTTATTAAAAAAGTACATGAACAAGGTGGAACAATTTTAACAGGTGGAAAAAGACCAGAAGGTTTTGAAAAAGGTTTTTTCTTTGAGCCTACTGTTATAAGAGACTTACCTAATACATCATTTTTATTATGTAATGAGATATTTGGACCAATTGCTTTAGTTCAAAGTTTTAAAACATATGATGAAGTTATTAAAAAAGCTAATTCAACCGAATATGCTTTAGCATCTTATACATTTACTACATCTCTAAAACTTGCAAATAAAACATCTAATGATTTAGTTTCAGGAATGGTTGGTGTAAATTCATTTGCCCTAGCTGCTGCAGAAGTTCCATTTGGGGGAATTCAAGCTAGTGGATTTGGAAGAGAAAGTGGTGAAGAAGGAATGTATGAATACATGAATTCTAAAATAATTACTACACAATTTGCCTAAGTTTTATTATGAAAAATCATAAATTAATACAAAAATGGACAAATGGACAAACAAGCTTAAATGCTTGGTTGTCTATTCCTGAAGCTTTTTCTGCAGAAATAATGGCACATACTGGTTTTGATTCAATTACTATTGATATGCAACATGGTGTTAATGATTATTTAAAAACTGTTGATATGCTAAGAGCTATTAATACAACAGATACTGTAACAATGGTAAGAGTTCCTTGGTTAGATCCAGCTCACATTATGAAGATTTTAGATGCAGGTGTTAATGGAATTATTTGTCCAATGATAAATAATAAAAAAGAAGCCCAAAAATTAGTTGAATATTCATATTATCCTCCTTTTGGAAAAAGAAGTTTTGGTCCAATAAGAGCTAAGTATGTTTATGAAGGTAATTATGCAAAAGTAGCAAATGAATCTTTATTAATTATAGCAATGATTGAAACAAAAGAAGCCTTAGATAATTTAGATGAGATTTTAAGTGTTGATGGGATTGATGCTGTTTATATAGGGCCTGCTGATTTATCTTTTAATTTAGGATATGAGCCTAAATTTGATCAAGAAGAGCCTTATGTACTAGAAAAAATAAAATATATATTAAAAACTGTAAAAAAACATAATAAATTTGCAGGTATTCATAATGCAAGTGTGGAATATGCTTTAAGAATGAAAAATTTAGGTTTTGATTTTGTAACAGTAGGTTCTGACGCAAATTTTATTATAAAAGCTGCTTCAGAAGTTGTATCAAGTTTTAAAAATAGAAAAAAAGAAGAAAGTTCTTCTTATTAATTTCTTTTTTAGAAAAAATAATACTTTAGTAAAGTAATACTTTTATAAAAGTATTACTTTTGCTAACATTAAAAAAGAGAAAAAACCTACTATATCAGTAACAGTTGTTAATAAAACTGTACTTCCTACAGCTGGATCTATATCATATTTTTTTAATAATAAAGGAATTGATGCTCCAAAAAAGCCAGCAGAGAAAAGATTAATAAGCATAGATATTGCAATTACTAAACCTAATAATGGTATATTAAACCATAAATATGCAATTACACCCATAATAGATGCGAATAAAAATCCATTAAACAAAGATATTAAAACTTCTTTTTTAATTGCATTTTTTGCATTCTCTAAATCAATGTCACCTAGAGCCATTTGTCTAACCATTACTGTTAATGTTTGAGTTCCAGCATTTCCACCCATAGAAGCAACGATAGGCATTAATATAGCTAAAGCTACATAAGATTGAATTGTTTCTTCAAAATACCCAATTACAAGTGAAGCTAATATAGCTGTAAAAAGATTTAAGAATAACCAAGAAGCTCTTTTTTTAGCTGTAGTAGAAATTCTGTCTTCATGTTCATATTCTTCATCAACACCAGCTAATTGATACATTTGTTCAGTTGCATTATCTTCAATTACATCTAAAATATCATCTGCGGTAATTCTTCCTATTAACATTCCGCCATAAGCAACTACTGCAATAACAGATAAATCATATTGTTCAAAATCTTTAGCTACTTCATCTATATGATCATCATCATTTACTTTAAAAGCTTTAAATTTGTTTTCTTCATGTGTTTTTATAATTTCTTCATATGTTTTATCAAAATCATAAATAATTAAATCTTCTAAAGATATTGAAGCTAATAATATTTTATCATCATTAATAATAAAAACTTGATGAATATTTTCTAATTCATCATTAGCTTTTGCTTTTTTTAAATATGCAATAGAATCACCAATTGTATCTTTAATATTTGCAGAAAATAGTTCTGTTTGCATATAAGAACCAGCTTCATCTTCATCATATCGTTTTAACCATTTGATTTCTTCTTGATCTTCTTCTTCTAAACCATCAAAAATTTCTTTTGCTTTTATTTGATCTATTTCTTCTAATTCTTGAATAATATCTGTTTGATCATCTGATTCAAGTTCATCTAGTGCACCTGATAGTTTCTTAGAAGATAATTCTTCATAAGCATTCTCTCTTAGATTATCTGGAAGTTCTAATAACACTTCACCAAGAATATCTTCAGGTAAAGATTTTAAAACTCTAAAAAAATCTTCTTTTGAATCATTTTCTATTTTTTTTAATGAGTTTGCAATATCTGAAGGGTGTAAGTCTTCAAATGTATTTAATAAAACTTCTGGGTCTCTTATTATATTTTCATTAAACATAAGTTTTCCTAATTAGAAAGTATTGAATGTTTTTCTATATTTTTTAAGTTTAAAATATTTACATCTTTTTTAGATATTGTTGATAAAAGTTCTTTTGCTAATATTTTTGTTTTTTTCATAAATATTCTTTTATTCTTACCTTTTAATTTTGTTTTTGTAATCCTAACTACTTTAAAAGGATTTAAAGGTCTTCCATTTTTATATAATCCAAAGTGTAAGTGAGGACCTGTACTTCTTCCTGTACTTCCAACATATCCAATTAAAGTACCTTGTCTTACACGTGATCCTCTTTTAAGTCCAGATTTAAAACCTTTCATATGTGCATATAAAGTTAAGTATCCATTTTTATGTTTGATTTTAATAACATTTCCATATCCACCTTTTCTGCCTCTAAAAGTAATTCTTCCAGCTGCGGATGCATAAATATTTCTTCCTCTTGGAGCTGCTAAATCTACTCCTAAGTGAGCTCTATATCTTTTTAATATAGGATGCCATCTTTTTTTTGTAAATTTAGATGAAATTCTTCTATACTTTAATGGTATTTTGAAAAAGTATGATGTTAAACTTTTTGCTTTATCATTATAATATTTTCCATCATTAACATTTTTAAAAATAAAGAATTGTCTTTTATTAACTTCAATTAAAGCAGCTAATAATTCTGGTGTTCCAAAATATTTACCTTCTCTAATTTTTTGTTTATATTTTAAAACTAAATTATCACCTTTTTGAATACCTCTAAAGTTTACACTCTTTTGGTAAGCTCTTATAAATTCATTTGCTAATAATTTATTGTTTGTTGAATCTAAAATATCTTGATAAGGCGAATATTTAATTTTTAAAGCAATTGTTTGTTCAACTTCTTGATATGATATAGGTGAAAATTTTAAAGAATATTGATTTTCATCTTTTGTAATATGAATTTGTAATTCTTCAGAAACAGGAATTAAAACTTGTTTAATTTCATTCTCTTCATTATACATAACTGTATACTCAATTCCAGCTCTAATTTCAGCTAAGAATTCTTTATCTTGGTTGTCTTTTTCAAAATATAATTTTTTAGGAATATTGTTTTTTTCCAAAAATACTAAAAAACTTTCACCTTGTGGCCAGACTAATGTTTTTACTTCATTTGCATAAAATGATGATAATAATAAGCTTAATACTAATAATAATTTCAAATTGACTCTTTTTAATTTTAATAATATTCATTATACCTAATAATATTTAAAAAATTATTTCTACAATGAGTCATTTTAGAACAAATGCATAATTTATAGTGAAACAATATATAATATTTTAATTAATTAAAACATTTTTTAAATTTATCTTTGATATAATCGCCTTATCTTATAAAATACTAAGGTCGAAAATGCAAAAAGAAGAGATGAATTTACAAGAGGTGGCGTTAGCACATTCTTTAACACTTGAAGAGTTTGATAACATTAAAGCGATTTTAGGAAGAGATCCCAACTATGTTGAAATTGGAATTTTCTCTGCTATGTGGTCTGAGCATTGCTCATATAAGTCAAGCAAAAAGTATTTAAATGGTTTTCCTACAAAAGCACCATGGGTTATTCAAGGTCCTGGTGAAAATGCTGGAGTAATTGATATTGGTGATGGTTATGCGGCTGTTTTTAAAATGGAATCACATAATCATCCTTCATTTATAGAACCTTATCAAGGGGCTGCTACGGGTGTTGGTGGAATTTTAAGAGATGTATTTACAATGGGAGCCCGTCCAATTGCTAATATGAATTCAATTAGATTTGCTTCTATTGAAGGTAATAGTGAAACGGCCAAAAAACATAGATTCTTATTACGTGGTGTTGTATCTGGTATTGGTGGATATGGTAACTGTATGGGTGTTCCTACTATTGGTGGGGAAACTACATTTGAAGAGTGTTATGCTGGAAACAATTTAGTTAATGCATTTACGATAGGACTTGCAAAAAAAGACGAAATATTTTTAGGTCTTGCTGAAGGTCTTGGAAATCCTGTTATGTATGTAGGAAGCAAGACTGGACGAGATGGTTTAGGTGGAGCGGTTATGAGTTCTGCTGCATTTACTGAAGATAATGAAAGTAAACGTCCTACGGTACAAGTAGGAGATCCATTTACAGAAAAATTATTATTAGAAGCTTGTTTAGAATTATTTAAAGAAGATTATATTATTGGTATTCAAGATATGGGAGCAGCAGGTCTTACTTCTTCTTCATTTGAAATGGCTGGAAGATCTGGCTCTGGAATGATTATGCATTTAGATAAAGTTCCTGCTAGGGAAGAGGGAATGACTCCTTACGACTTTATGTTAAGCGAATCACAAGAGAGAATGTTAATTTGTGCTAAAAAAGGTTGTGAAGATAAAATCATTGAAATCTTTGAAAAATGGGAATTAGATGTAGCTGTAATTGGTGAAGTTACTGACACTGGAAAAATGGAATTATTTTGGAATGGTGAATTATGCGCAGATATTCCTATTCAAGAATTAAGTGAAGAAGCTCCTATTTTAGATAGACCAACTTCAAAACCTAAGTATTTAAATGAAATTGGAAATATTGTATTAGATCAAAATATTTCTAATCAAAAAGCTTTTGAAGATATGTTTAGTGATATGGAAATTGTAGATAAGTCTTGGGTTTATAAACAATATGATTCTATGGTTCAAACAAATACTTTAAAAGGCCCTGGAACATTAGATGGTTCAAGTATTAGAATTAAAGAAACAGGAAAAGCATTAACTATGTCTGCTGATTGTAATACAAGATTATGTTATATTAACCCAGAACTAGGAGCTGCTGCTGCTGTTATGGAATCAGGAAGAAATGTAGCAATGACAGGTGCAGTTCCTAAGGCAATTACTGATTGTTTAAATTTTGGGAATCCAGAAAATCCTGAAGTTATGTGGCAATTTGCAGCTTCTTGTGAAGGTATTAAATCTGCTTGTAAAGCACTAAATACTCCTGTAATTGGTGGAAATGTTTCTTTATATAATGAAACAAATGGAGTTGGAGTATTTCCTACACCTTCAATTGCAACTGTAGGAATTAATGCTGATGCAAATAAAATATTACCTTCTTGCGTACAAGAACAAGGTAGTACTTTAATTTTATTAGGTGATACAAAATCTGAATTTGGTGCATCTTTATATATGAAAAAAATGTATGGAAAAATTGCGGGAATACACCCTGAAGTAAATTTCGAAAAAGAATTATCTTTATGGAATACTGTAATTAAAGCTAATGAATTAGGAATTTTAAAATCTGCAAAAGATGTTAACTTAGGTGGAATTGCTATTTCACTAGCAAAAATGTCAGTTGTTGGTGCTAAAGGTGTAGAAGCTAGTATTTCTTTAGATGATTCAAAAGATATTTTCTCTGAGTCCTTATCACGGGCAATTGTAGAGCTTGATAAATCAAAAGTTGATGAATTTATGAGTCTAAGTGCTGAGATGGGAATTTCATCTATAGTTTTGGGTGAAGTAAAAGGTGAAAATATTAAAATCAATGATATAAATATATCACTAGAAGATGCCTCTGATACTTATTTTAATAAGTTTCAAAGAGTAATCGAACAAGATTTATAAAAAGCTAGGCTCGTAAGAGTCTAGCTTTTTTTTTGATTAAAAATACTATAAATATATATACTTATAAATAAATTTAAAATTACATAAATACAGGAAAATATTAAATGAAAGCATTAATTAGCGTAAGTGATAAAAGTGGTGTTGAGAATTTTGCAAAAGAATTAGTATCTTTAGGTTATGAAATAATTTCTACAGGTGGAACATATAAAAAACTTCAAGATGCAGGAATAGCTGTCATTGAAGCAAATGAAGTTACTAAATTTCCTGAGTGTTTTGAAGGAAGAGTTAAAACTCTAAATCCATATATTCACGGTGGTATTTTATATAGACGAGATAAAGAATCACATATAAAAGAAGCAAAAGAATTAGGTGTTGAATCAATTGATTTAGTATGTGTTAATTTATATCCTTTTAAAGCTACAATTGAAAAAACAAATGATTTTGAAGAAATTATAGAAAACATTGATATTGGCGGACCTGCTATGGTTAGATCAGCTGCTAAAAATCACGATAGCGTAATTATTATAACTGATGTAATTGATTATGATTTAGTTTTAAATAATTTAAAAAACAATACTAATACACAAGAATTTAGAAGAGATTTAATGATTAAAGCTTATGAGCACACAGCTGCTTATGATTCTATGATTGCAAATTACATGAATAAAAGATTTAATGAGGGTATGGGCGCTAAACAATTTATTGTAGGTGAAAAAGTATTTGATACTAGATATGGTGAAAATCCTCATCAAAAAGGTGCTTTATATGAATTTGATAAACACTTGTCTAATAATTTCATTACTTTAAAAGGTGAAGCTAGTTTTAATAATATGGGAGATATCTCAGGCGCTAGTAAAATTGCGTCAGCATTTGGAGCAGCTAATGCTGTATGTATTGTAAAACATGGAAATCCTTGTGGTTTTGCTATTAAAGATACTTTATTAGAATCTTATGTTGAAGCTTTAAAATGTGATCCTATTTCTGCATTTGGTGGAGTTGTTGCTGTTAATGGTATTGTTGATTTAGACCTTGCTATTAAAATGAACGAAATCTTTTTAGAAGTTGTATTTGCAGCTGATTTCACAAAAGAAGCAGAAATCGAGTTAAATAAGAAAAAAAGAATTAAACTATTTAAACAAGGCACTTCAAAATTAGAAATGTCTAATGATGAATTTAATTTTAAAATACTTGATGGTGGTTTTGTATATCAAGATGCTGATAAAGTTGAAGATGACGAGGTATTAAATTCAGAACTAAAATCAAAAAGATCTGCAAGTTCACAAGAAATGAAAGATATGGAAATTGCTTATAAATTAGCTTCTTTAACTAAATCAAATTGTGTGGTATATGTTAAAAATTCTGCAATGGTTGCAGTTGGAATGGGTATGACTTCGAGAGTAGATGCTGCAAAAGCTGCTTTGAGAAAAGCCGAAGATTTAGGTATTGATGTAAGTGGATCAGTTTTAGCTAGCGAAGCATTTTTTCCTTTTAGAGATTCAATTGATGCAGCGCAAGAAGCTGGTGTTAAGTGTGTAATTGAACCAGGTGGATCAATTAGAGATGAGGAAATAATTGAAGCCGCTAATGAATTTGGTATGTCTTTATATTTTTCAGGAAAAAGACACTTTTTACACTAGAATAAAATTTATTTCTAATAGGATTTATCGCTTACAAGTGCCGTTTAGGAAATATTTTGGATATAATTAAACTTAAATTTAAAGGGTTTTTTTGTTTCCAAAATATTTATTTTCTATTTTTTTATTATTTATAATCATAACTACTGCTTCTGCTCATTCACATAAATTAACATTACAATTATCTTGGTATTCTCAATTTCAATTTGCTGGTTATTATGTTGCAAAAGAAAAAGGTTTTTATGAAGCTTTAGGTTTAGATGTAGAAATAATTCCATTTAAGAAAGATGTAAATCTCGTAAACAAAGTTCTAAAAGAAGAAATTGATTTTGCTATTGCTAATGAATCTTTATTATTAAAAAGAAATGAAAATATTTCAGTTTTATATGCTTTATTTCAATCTTCACCTTATGCTTATATAAAAAACTCAAATATAACAAATATAAAAGAGAGTGAATTATTTAGATCTTTTAAACAAAATAAAATTAATATAAACGACACTTAATAATAATAATAAAGACCTCTGGGAGTGGGGTGGGGGCGGTCCACCCCCCCCTAATAATAGAAGCTCTATACACGAATTTTATCACGAGTCGTTTCGGCAGAATATGAGACATTTTTCATGTATTCATGCTGGTAGTAATTATAATTTAAATTTTATCGATCATGAAGATCATAGACTTAGTGACAGTCTCAATGCAAGTAACCTTGATGACCCTACATTTGTTGT
>JABSON010000260.1 GCA_013215915.1 Campylobacteraceae bacterium
CCTAATAAAATAATATTAGGAAGTCTAATCTCAATAAAAAATAAGCTAAGTATTAAAATTATACTTTTTATATATTCTTTCAACAATTAGAATAACAAGCATGAAAATCGATGATACAAATATAATTGAAGGTCCTGAAGACAAGTCATAGTTATATGATAAAACTAAACCAATAAAAGTAAATATACAAGAAAAACAAGAAGATAAAATCATCATTTGCATTAATGAATTAGCAAATTTTGAAGAGATATATGTAGGAATACTTAATAATGCAATAACTAAAATCAAACCAACTATTTTAATTGCTATTACTATAGAAATTGATGCCATTAATAAGATAAGTGTATAAAATACTTTTGTTTTTATACCTCTTAAATAAGCATAAGAGGTATCGTAAGAAACAGCTAAAATATCTCTATAAAAACAAAATAATATACTTAAAATTACTATTAGAACTATAAACATATAAATAATATCACTTGTACTTACAGCTAATATTGAGCCAAATAAATAAGAAATTAAATCAGCATTATATCCTGGTGTTAAATCAACTAATAAAATCCCAAAAGACATTCCCATAGCCCATGTAAGACCTATAATACTATCTAGTTTTTCTCTGTTTTTATATGTAAGTGCTGCAATTAAAATAGTAATAATAATTGAAAATACAGAAGTTGATAAAAGCATAGGAAGTCCAAAATAAATTGATATCCCAATTCCACCATAAGCTGAGTGTGCTATTCCACCTGCTAAAAAAACCATTCTATTTACAACTATTAAAGATCCAATTATTCCAGATATTATACTTACTAAAAAACCAGCAATTAAAGCATTTTGGATAAAAGTGTAGGATAAGGCTTCTAACATTTACACTCTCCTAACATTTGTAATAATTCAATTTCACTTGTATTAGAATTTAGTTCTGAAAATTTATCTTTTTTCTTTGATAAATCATGAAAAGATAAGTTTTTATTAATATATACTGCTTTATTTGCATATTTTAAGACTAAAGATAAATCATGCGAAATTACAATTATTGTAATTTTCTTATTTAGTTTTTTAAGTATTTTATATATTTGTTCACAAGACTCTAAATCTATACTAGACGTAGGTTCATCAAGTAAAAGTATTTTAGTTTTTCCAAATAAAGCTCTAGCTATTAAAACTTTTTGTTTCTGACCACCAGACAGTTCACTCATCTTTTTTGAGAAAAAGTTTTCCATATTAACTTTTTTTAAAACTTTCATAGCTTCTTCTTTTTCAGACTTTGAATAAAAAAAGAATCTTTTTTTAGAATCTTTTTGAGCCATCATTACAACTTCTAAAACTTTAATTGGAAAATCATTATTCACATTTGTATTTTGAGGAACATAAGAAATATTTATTGTTTCACTTAAGAAAGCTTTATTGAAAATTTCAATAGAGCCTTCTTCAAGTTTTTCTAAACCTAAAATTAATTTAATTAAAGTACTTTTTCCTGCACCATTTGGTCCTAATATTGTTAAAAAATCTTTTTCCTTAACAATAAGATTTATATTTTCTAATACATAATCTTTATCATATTTAAAATATAAATCTTTAATTTTGATTGCATTATTTTGAGTTTGCAATTGCTTTTGCCATATTAATTAAGTTTTCACTCCAATTTGAAGCTAGTGGTGTTTCTTTTAATACTTTTATTTTTAATTCTTTTGCAATAACTTGTGCACTTTTATCAGAGAATTCTTTTTGAGTAAAAATAGCTTTTATATTTAATTCTTTTGCCTGATCAATAATTCTTTTTAAAGTTTTTGGTTTTGGCTCTTTACCTTCAACTTCAATTACTAATTGAATTAAAGAATAATCTTTTGCAAAATAGCCCCAAGAAGGATGAAAAACCATAAATTTAGCAGAGTCTTTTATATCTACAAATATACTTCTTATTTCATTATCTGTATCAGAAATCTCTTTTAGAAAATTAATATAATTCTTTTTATAATATTCTTTATTTGAAGCATCAATATTTACTAAAGAAGTATAAATATTTTTTGCAATAATTTTTACATTAGAAGGACTTAGCCAAACATGAGGATCTTTACTTGAAGAGTGATCATGTCCTTCATGTGAATGTTCTGAATGTGCTTCTTTATCGTGATTATGTCCTTCATGCTCTTTTTCTCTATAAGGATCTTCAACTAAAACTTCAATATCTACATTCTTACTATTTTTTAAAAAATGTTCATCTTTTTCAAATTCATAAGGAAGATGTTCTGTAAAAATTAAATATGCAGCATTTTCTTTTATATTAATATTTATTTTATTTATTTCTTTTTTATTATTAAAATTAATTTCATATAAAGTATTTGTTTTATTTAATGTAGATAAATTTTTTTTAGAAATTGCTTTTGAACTTGAGAATATTTTTTGAGCTTTTTTCTCTAGTTCTTCAACTGCTTCTTTTGAATTATCGTTCATTTTTAAAATTAACATTTTAATTTTATCATCTGCATATTCTGAGTTAACTTTTGAGAAACTCCAAGTATACTTATCTTCTTTTAAATGAAATAATCCTACCCATTCATAATCTTTATCTATTGAAACATGATCATGATGATTATGTTTTGGCATATCAATATATTTAATACCTTTTGTCATTTCAATAATTTTCATGTTTTTATTTTGGTTTTTAAATTTTTCTAACCAAACTTTTTCAAATTCTATACCTATTGGAAAATAGATATCTGCTTTTGATATATTTTTCATTTGTGATGCTTTTGGTTCATAAGTGTGAGGATCAGATCCAGGTTTAACCATAGCATTAACGATAACTTTAGATCCCCCTATTTTTTCAACAAATGTTTTCTGAGGTAGAATACTTACAACTATATTTGTTTTAGCATAAGTAAATGATGAAATCATTACTAAGGCTGCTATTATTATTTTCATTTTATTCCTTTTTGACTATTGCAACTTAGTCGCATTTATAATAATAACTCTTTTTTTCTTTAATGCAACTTAGTCGCATTAATTAAAAACATTAATTTTATTTTTAGCTTAAATATTTTAATATAAATAAATGCAACTTAGTTGCAAATAACTATAAAGAATAAAAATGGAATTAATAAAATCAAATATAGCTTCGTTACCCACAAAATTTGGAATGTTTTTTATAAAAGCATATAAGTATAAAAATCAAGAACACTTTGTATTAATAAGTAAGAATTATAGAGAAGTTAAAAATATAAATATAAGAATACATAGTGAATGTTTAACTGGAGATATTTTTTCATCATTAAAGTGTGATTGTCAAAGTCAATTAGATCTAGCAATTAAATTTATAGCAAAAGAAGGTGGAATAATTATATACCATAGACAAGAAGGAAGAAATATTGGATTGGTTAATAAAATAAATGCTTATAATCTTCAAGATCAAGGAAAGGATACTATAGAAGCAAATTTAGCATTAGGATTCAAAGAAGATGAAAGAGATTATTCAATAGTTAAATATATATTTCAAGATTTTAAAATAGATAATATAAATTTAATTACAAATAATCCAAAAAAGATTTCTTATGTTAAAAGTTTAGGTATTACGATAAATAAAATAATACCTTCTATAATTAAAATAAATAAATATAATAAAAATTATTTACATACAAAAAAAGAATTAATGGGAAATTTTTGCAAACCATGAGAAATATCTAATATTTTAAAAAAAGCAATGAAAAAATAACAGACAAAAAACATAATTCTTGAGTTTGGCTTATAAATACAGCATTTT
>JABSON010000261.1 GCA_013215915.1 Campylobacteraceae bacterium
AATTCATTTAGAGAAGCAAAATTTTACTTAAGATATGTTTTTATATTTTTAATTGTTATTTTCTCTGTAGAGATTTTAAAAGAAGAGAAATTAGGTAAAAAAACAGCATATATTGTAGTAATTAAAATAATTACTACAAGTAACTCTATAAGAGTAAATGCTTTTTTATTATTTATTACATTTTGAGTAATAAATGTCATTAGAAGAACTTTCTTTTTTATCAGCACCTAAAGATATAAGATCAAATACTTCTTCATTTAAAGTATATATATATTCGCTTCCCCAAGGATCTTTTGGCTGTCTATTCTCTTCAAAATATTTTTTCTCAACTAAAAGATTTAAACCTTCTTCGGTTGAAGGATAAACACTATTATCAATTTTAAACATTTTTAAACTTTGAGATATACTTTTCATTTGTATACAAACTATTTTTGCTTTCGCTTCTTCGCCTTTACCTGTTAAACTTGGTAATACAAATGCTGCTAAAAGTCCTAAAATAACAATAACTACCATTAGCTCCATTAGTGAGAATGCTTTTTTCAATATATATATCCTTTAATTTTTTTAACTGTACAATCATTTTACTTAAATATCTATTTTGATAATCAAAATAGATATAAAGAGTTTAATTATTTACTTAACTTCTGGAACGTAAACCATACTTCCATCTTTCATTTTATAAGCAACTCCAGCTTTATTTCCTTCGCCCTCACCCATTTTACCACTCGCTTTATATTTCTCTATTTTGGTACCTTTTTTTACAATTATTTCCATATTTTTTTTACCTGGATTTTTTATAATTGTAACATCATCTGATGAAAAAGGATTTAATGGATTTTGAGCAATTGTAATTAACAAAGCAGCAATAATAACTAAAAATACATCAACAAGGTTAACTGCTGAAGCAATTGGATCTATATCACTATCATTATCTAAAAACTTCATTATTTATCCTTATGCATTTCCATAATATCTTTAATTTCTTGTGCATACCATCTTTTACGTACCGAAGTAATCCAGTAAGTTGTAGCAGCAGTAATTAAAGCAAAAATAACAGCAGCAAATGCAACAACAAGGTTATCACTAATACCCTGTACATTTCCAGCAGCTAGAGATTTTAATGCAGGTCCCATAGGAATCATAGTAGCAACAAGTCCTAACATTGGAGAAATTTTAGTAATAATAGAAGTATTCTCTAGTTTTTTATATGCAAAAATTTCAATATCATCAATACTAGAATAACCCTCTTTAATTAAATAGTTCATAATAGGGTAACCCTTACATGAAGACACATTTTGTTCTTTAACATAAGACTTATAGTTTTTAAAGTGTTTTCTTCTTTTAATCATTTGAGTGAAAAATACACCTGTTTGGAAAATTGAATACATAAATAATGCTACAATCATTAATAATACTGGAGTAAGAAGTGTATTAGACACCTCATACATTAATTGTTCTAGTTCTGAAATCATTTGGATCCTTATCTTTTAATTTATTTTTTTTCTGTTATTAGTGACAAATTATAAAGTTCATACTTTTGTAAAATATCAAGTACTTTTACAATCTTTTCATACTTAACTTCTTTATCAATTCTAAATAAAACATCAACTTTTTTATTTTTAATATCTTTTACTTTTTTCTCAAATTCCGCTAATTCTAATTTTTTGTTATTTAGAGCTAAGCTTTTAGGACTTAGTTCAATTATTAACTCTTTTGTATTAAGTTCAATTTCTTGTGCAGCTGCAGATGGTAGATTTAAAACTAATGCTAATTCATCTTTTTTAAATACTGATGAAACTATAAAAAATATTAATAAAATAAAAACAACATCAATTAAAGGTGTTAAATCTGGTGTTAATATTTCTCTTTTTTTCATATTTGTCTCATTACTTCTTCTTGAATTTTATGTTCAAAAGTATCTAAAGATCCTGCTAAATAGTTATAAGCAATATAATGAGGAATTGCAACTATTAAACCAGCTACTGTTGTTATTAGTGCAACAGAAATACCATTTGAAAAAGTACTAGGATCACCTAAACCAGATTTTGCAATTGCATCAAATGAGTTTAAAACTCCAATAACTGTCCCTAAAAGCCCTAATAAAGGAGCAATTGAAGCAATAATTTTAATAGTATTTAAACCTTTCTCTAATCTATAAACATGTTTACCTAAGGCATTTTCAAATAAATGATTTTCATATTTTGAGTTTGAGTTTTTTATCACATTTACAATATTTTCAACATAATAATCTTTTTTACTTTTAGCATATGCAATAATAATAAACTTCCATAACATAATTGTGAAACCAATAATGTTTAAGAATATAAGTATATATACTATTACCCCACCTCTATTTATATAATCTAACATTTCTACCATTATTTATTTCCTTATATTAATGAATATTGAATTGGAATATCTATTTTCCATGAATTTTTTTCTAACTCGTCAGGTATAGGATCAAATTGAACAATTTTTTTAAGAATTTTAACTGCGGCATCATTTAATCTTTTGTACGGACATTTACTTTTTAAATTAATACCATGAATTTTTCCATCTGGTTTAATTATAAAAGAAATAACAACTTTGCCTTCTTGTCTTAATCTTTTTGCTTTTCGTGGATACTTTTTATGACTTTCAATATGCTCCCTTACTTTTGTTAAATACGCGTTTTTAATATTCTCTTTTTTAACTTTTAATTCTTGAGCTTTTTTATTATCTACAACTTTTATTATTTCTCTTGGAATAATTTTTTGTACAATTTTTACAGGTATTTTTTTAATCTTTTTAACAATCTTAGGATTCTTTTTTGCAACTTTTCTATTTGCTTTTTTTACAATCTTTTTAACTGTTTTTTGAGTTTTTTTAACCTGTTTTATTTTTTTGGTTTTTTTCTTTATTATTGGTTTTGGTTTTGCTTTAATACTTACATTTCTAACTTTTATAACTGAAGCTTTTGATGCAGTTTTTATTATTTGATTTTTACTTTTTACATTTACAGATACAAAAAACATATAATGTAAAAAAGTAATTGAAAAGAAGCATATAATTAATATTGATTTACTAAACATATGTGTATCTTACAATAAAAGCAATAATAATTATCTTAATCATTATCATACTTTTTCTCTTTTTTGTAAAAAAATACAGGTATATAAAATAAATTGATTATAGTTGCCCATAATAATCCAAAACCTATACTAACCGCCAAAGGTTGCATCAATAAACTCTCTCCAGAAGCAAAAAATATCAATGTGCATAAACCAATAATTGTTGTAATTGAAGTTAATAATATTGGTCTTAATCTTAAAGATGATTTTTCTAAATAATCATTTTTGCAATCATATTTTTGAATAAATTTCAACATGATTAATGTATCATTTATTACAATTCCAATAAGCCCCACAAAACCTAATAATGATGGAAAAGATAAATTTATTCCTAATATTTTATGTCCTGCTAATACTCCTAAAATTGATAAAGGAATAACACTTAAAGCTAAAAGTGAAAGGAAAAAAGATGAAAATAACCAAGTTAATACTAAAAGTATTAAGAACAGACAAAATAATGCTGAAATCATTAGATTCTTTTGAATATCACTATTAGCTTTTTGCTCGCCTTTAATATAAATTTCAATTCCTTTATTTTTTAATTCCTTAATATCTTTTTCTATTTTTAAATAAAATTCTTTTGAAGAAAAATTCTTTTTATCTAAACTTGCAGTTAATGAGAATATATTTACTAA
>JABSON010000262.1 GCA_013215915.1 Campylobacteraceae bacterium
ATGTACAAGCGCGGGCGTTAATGAATACCCTCTAGATAAGTAATATATAAAAAAGATAGTGTAATTTTTAATTTTGGAACTATTGAAATTGAGAAAGATGGAATAATAGTTTACGAGAATGATAATTACATTACAATTAAAAAAAGAAATGGTAAATTAGAAAAAATATATAAAAATGGAATAAAATAATGAATATGTTATCTTTTTTAGGAAAAACACCAAGTATAGCACTTAAAAAAGCGCAAATTGAATGTGGAGAAGAAGCAATAGTTATTTCTACAAAAAAAATATCTTCAAAAGCTTCTGGTGGCGAAAATATGTATGAAGTTATGGTTGCAATAGAAGATGAACATGATAAAAAGATAGCTAGTAAATTTACAAAAAAGATATCTTCTAAACATGATGATAAAAAAGATCCAAAATTTGCAGCTTCTGTATATGATTTCAAAACAGAAATCCTTAAAATGCAAGAATCGATTGCTCAAGTTCAACAATCAATTTGGGATCCTAAGTCTCAACTTTATGATTTAAGTATTCCTATTGAATTTGCTGAAATGTATAACTTATTTGAAAAAAATGAATTTGATCAAGAAATGACTTACACTATTATGAAAAAGACTATTAAGCAGTTTCCTGTAAATATGAAATCTAATAATAAAAAAGTAAAAGATTTTTTCAAATTAATATTAAGAAGAATTATACCAATTAAACATGAAGTTCCTTTAAGAAGCCATCAAAGAAAAATTATGATGATGGTTGGACCTACTGGTGTTGGAAAAACTACAACTATTGCTAAGTTGGCGGCTAGATATGCTTATAAATTGGGTCAAAATTATAAAGTTGGTATTATTACTCTTGACTCATTTCGAGTTGGCGCAATTGAACAATTACAAGCATATGCGAATATTATGCGTTTACCTTTAGAAGTTGTTAAAAATCCAGAAGGTTTAGTTGAAGCATTATTAAGGTTAAAAGACTGTAATTATATTCTAATAGATACTGCTGGTTCAAGCCAATATGATATAGATAAAATTGAGTTAATTAATGAATTTCAAGAAAGAGTGAATGAAGTTCCTATTGACAAAATTTTAGTATTACCTGCTAATGTTAAACAAAGTGATTTATTAGATATTTATACTAATTATTCAAGACTAAATATTAATTATTTAGCATTTACTAAACTTGATGAAACAAAAAGTTTTGGAAACTTAATTTCTTTTTCACATAAAACAAAAAAATCTATTACATATTTTTCAATTGGTCAGAATGTGCCAGATGACTTAATAGTTGCAGATGCGTCTTTTTTAATTGATTGTTTTTCTAATTGTCATTTAGCGAGTAAATAAATGTTTGAATCAATTTCAACTCAGGCACATAAATTAATTAAATTAGCTTCAAGAAAACATGATATTACTAGTAATGTTAATTCTAAAACAAAACTTTTAACTATTACATCAGGAAAAGGCGGAGTTGGGAAATCAACTTTTTCAGCAAATATTGCTTATAATTTAAGCCAAAAAGGTTATAAAGTAGCAGTGTTAGATGCTGATATAGGATTAGCTAATATGCAAGTTTTATTAGATTTAAAGCCTTCTTATACATATTTTGATTATCTAGATGGAAAAGTAAATTTAGATAAAGTATTACTTAGTACAAAATATGAAAATATTACTTTAGTTGCAGGAAAAAGTGGTTTTCAAACTGGAAAAGTTCGTAACTCATTTATTTTTTCACAAATTATAAAAGAAATCGTAAATTTAGATACTTATGATTTTCTACTTATTGATACTGGAGCTGGCTTAAATGAGTATGTAAAAGAATTTTTAACTATATCTCCAAACATTTTAGCAATTACTACAACAGACCCAAGTGCACTGACTGATGTGTATGCTTTAATGAAAATGTTATCCAAAGATAAAAGCAAGCTTATGTTATGCTACAATCATACGCAAAATTATAAAATAGGTGAAACTATCACAAACTCTTTAGTAAATTTAGCTAAAAAAAATAGGCTTAATAATAATTTTATGGTAGAATATATAGGTAATGTGTCGACATCTAAGTGTATTCCAACAACTGCAAGATTAAGAAAATTATTTGCTTGCGAGTTTAGAGATGAACAAGTTTGTTTGGAATTAGATAGAATTATTGACGCGTTACTGAATAATATTAAATAAGGTTATGAATAAGTGAACTCTATTATAAAGAATAATATATTTTATTTTAATGCTACAGGAATTAACTGTGGTAGTTGAGAGATTTACTCAAGGAATGATAAATTCTGGGCTTTTTAGATTATATATAGCAAGTGGTTTTTTTGCAACTTGTGTATTTTTCGTAATTAACTCTGACCTTTTTTCACCTACTGAGATGATTTTAGGTACTATTGGTATTACTATTGTATTAAAAACAGTCACTAATATCATGTTGTCTTTAATAGTATTATTATTTGATTTAGATAATAAGAAAAGAGAAATGGATTTTAATTTTAATAAAGACAGAATTGATTCATTGTTAAGTGAATTATCATTAAAGTCAACTCAAACAGAAAATGTAAAATAAGGATTTAAATGGAAATTTCAAACATAAGTGCTTTTGCTAATATAAATAATCAGAACTTAAATGTTCTTAGTGATAATAAAGTAGAAGGTAAATCTTTTGATCAATTACTTAAATCAGCTATAAATGATGTAAATAAATCTCAATTAGATGGATATGATGCTATGAGAGGTATTGCTAGTGGTAATGTACCTAATTTACAAGAAGCAGTACAAAAAATTACTACTGCTGAATCAACTTTAAAATTAGCTTTAGAAGTAAAAAATAAAGCTTTAGGTGCGTATAAAGAAATTATGAGAATGCAAGTATAGGAGATTAAAATGGGTTTTTTTGATGGTTATAATATTTCAACGTCGGGTATGAGTGCACAAAGAAGTAGAATCAATGTTGTTTCTGCAAATATTGCAAATGCAAAAACTACACATACTATAGATGGTGGTCCTTACAAAAAGCAAAATATTGTTTTTGAAGATGTTTTGATGAAAGGTTTAGAAAAAACTAATAAAAGTGATATCTCATTACCTAATTTTAATGCTGATTCTAACTCTATGAATTTAAGAGGTGTTGGTGTTAAAACAATATATGAATCAAAAGAAAAGCCAATTATGAGATTTGAACCTTCGCATCCTGATGCAAATAAAGATGGATATGTAGCTTATCCTAATATTAATCCTGTTGTTGAAATGGTTGATTTAATTGAAGCTATGAGATCGTATGAAGCAAATGTTTCTGCTTTTACAGCTCATAAATCAATTGATAATAAAACATTGGAAATTTTAAGATCATAGTAGGTATAAAATGGAAAAACAATTAAATGTTACTTTAGATTCTAAAGTAGAAAATGTAAAAAGTAGAAATAAATCTCCTGAAAGTGTAAAAACTGGAAAATCATTATTTGATCAATTATTAGCAAATACTAATAAAAGTGTTTCTTCTAAAACTGTAAATAAAGAGAATATTGATCTTTCTAAAACAAGAATTACTTTTAATAAAAATGTGTCAACTTTTGATAATAAAACTACATCGTTATTAGATAAACTAATTTTAGAAACAAACAAGAAAATTTCGAAATCAGAAAATAAACCTTCTGAAAATACTAAAATTAAAGCTTCTCTTTTCGAAAAAGTAATTACTGATAAAAATATTTCTAATGATTCTAAAAAAATAAGTAAAAGTGACTTTA
>JABSON010000263.1 GCA_013215915.1 Campylobacteraceae bacterium
TTATTTACTCAATGATTGATGAAAATAAATATGAAGAATTTGCTAAGAACAATGAAAAACTAGAGAATCCAAATGATTTTACTCTTGAATACTCAATAATAGACTCAGAAGGTACAAAAGTAAACGTTTATAATCTTAATATTAAAGATATTTCATTTGTATATTAGATAATTTTCTTTTATTAATATTGACAATTGATATTAATAAATTTCATATAATGTTTAATAAATTATAAAAGACATTTATTATATAATTAAGTACAATTATAAAGGTAATAAATGAACAAAAATATATTTTTAAAGATGATTATGATTTTTTCTATTCCTGCTATTGGAATTTTATTTTATAGCGGAATCTATACCTACGAAAAATTTTCAAATTTAGAAGAATTGAAAAAAATAAATTTAGCTGTCAAGTACGTTAAAATCGCGGAGAAGCTATTAACTCAAATTCAAAAAGAAAGAGGTTTAAGTTCTGTATATATATCTTCAAAATCTAATCTATTTAAAAATGATTTACAAAAACAAATAAAAAAAACAAATAAATCTATAAAAACTTTTATTTTATTTATTTCAGATAATGAATTTAATAATATTTATTCAATTGATACAATAAAAACTGTACAAGAGAAATTATATAAGATAAATTATGTTCGAGAAAATACTATTAAATTAAGACTTAATGTTCAAGAGGAATTAAAAGAATATAATCAACTGACTAATTCAATTGTTTTCTCTATGTCTACTCTATTTCTAAAAGAAGATAATAAACTTTTTTATAAAAATCTTTATTCGATTTTATATCTAATAACTGCAAAAGAGTATGCTGGTTTAGAAAGAGCAATGATTGCAAATAAATTATCTTCTAAGCATATTTCAGCTGATAATAAAGCTAATGTAATGAAATTAATTGCTTTTCAAGAATACAATATTGAACAATTTAAATCAAGCATAAGTATAAGAGAATTAGATTATTTTAATAAAAGCTCATCTTTACAAACAAAAGAAGATTTTATTCAAGCAAGAAAAAAATTCTTTTTAGCTTATGAAAAAAATGAATTTTTAATTACTTCAAAGTTTTGGTGGGAAATTTCAACCAAAAGAATTAATTCTTTAGCTTCAACTGTTGATTATTTCATGGAAAATATTCTAGAAGAATCAAAAAGTACAAAAGAAAAAATATATTATACTTTTATTTATAATTTAATATTTTGTTTTATTGTCATTCTAACTTTAATTTTTACTTTTATTAAATTAAAAAAATTAACAAAACAAGAACATAAAAACTTTAATAGTTTAAATAAATTAAAACAAATTTATAATATTTTATCTAATACAAATGAATTAATTATTTATGATTATAAAATGAATGATGTTTTAAAACAAGCCTGTATACTTGCAAGAAAAGAGCTTGACTTATCATATACTTTAGTATCAATGATAAATCAAGATGGATCTCTTAGAGTTATAGAATCAAATTCAAGAGATGCTCTAAATATTTCTTCTGTTAAAAATAATACTGGAAATACTTTATATAAAAAAGCTTTTTTTGAGAAACAAAGTATAGTTATTGATAATATCTTAAAATATAATACTTCAATAGATTTAATCCAAGAGAAAAAATTAAATATAAAATCAATTGCAGTTTATCCTTTATATAATGATGAATTATGTGTTGGAGTTTTATCTTTTTGTTCTGAAAAAGAAAGTTATTTTGATAAAGAAATTATTTCAGTTTTTGAAAAAATGGCAAATGATTTATCTTATGGTTTATTAAAAGAAGAAAAAGAAAATACAAGACTTAAATATGAAGAAGAATTAATAATAGCATCTTATGCTTTTGATTCTCAAGAAGCTATGGCAATTACAGATTTAGATGCAAAAATAGTTAAAATAAATAATGCATTTACAAGAATTACAGGTTATTCTCAAGAAGAAGTATTAGGTAAGAATCCAAGTGTATTACAATCAGGACAACATGATAAAGAATTTTATTCTTCAATGTGGACTGATTTACAAAACAATGGGTACTGGTCAGGTGAGCTATATAATAAAAGAAAAAATGGTGAAGTATATCCTGAGAAAATTACTATTACTGCAATAAAAAACAATAATGATGAAGTTACACATTATATTGCACAGTTTTTTGATATTACAGAAATAAAAGAAAATCAAGAAAAACTAATATATGAAATTCAACATGATTCTCTAACTGGTTTAAATAATAGAATTGTTTTAGAAGAAAGATTAAAACAAAGTATAATTGCTGCAAATAGACATAATCATTTTGGTGGACTATTATTCTTAGACTTAGATAACTTCAAATATATAAATGATAGTTTAGGTCATGGAGTTGGAGATAAAGTACTTCAACACATTGCAAATATTTTAAGAAAAATATCAAGAGAAGATGATTTAATTATAAGGCTTGGTGGAGATGAGTTTATTATTTTAGTACATAACTTAGATGCAAATGCACAAAAAGCCATATCTGCAATTGAAAGTTTTGCACTTAAACTAGTATCTGAATTAGAAAAATCATTTAATATAGATACACATGCTTTAATTGTTACTTCAAGTATTGGTGTTTGTTTATTTCCTCAATTTAATAAAACTCAAGAAGATATAATAAAACATGCAGATTCTGCAATGTATTTAGCCAAAAAACAAGGTAAAAATAAAGTTGTATTTTATTCAGATGATTTAGACTTAGTTTCTAAAAATCATTTATTAATAGAAAATGATTTAAGAAATGCATTAAAAAATGATGAATTTGAATTATATTATCAAGCTAAATATAATCAAAAAGAAAAAAGAATTGTAGGTTATGAAGCACTTATTAGATGGAACCATCCTAGAAAAGGTTTAGTATTTCCTGATGAATTCATTCATATTGCAGAAGAATCATCATTAATCATTAATATAGGAACTTGGGTATTAGAGAATTGCTGTAAACAGATCAATACTTGGTTAAAACAAGGCATTGATTTAGATGGTATTAAAATCTCTATAAACTTCTCTTCTTTAGAGTTAGAACAAACTAACTTTATAGATATTGTAAAAGATACTTTAAGAAGAACAAAAACAAATGCTAAGTATTTAGATTTTGAGATTACAGAAACAACTATGTTAGATGATTTAGATAAAACTATTCCAAGACTACTTAAACTACGTGATTTAAGTATATCTTTATCAATTGATAATTTTGGAGTTGGTTTTTCATCGTTAAATTATATTTCAAAACTTCCAATTAATACAATTAAACTTGATAAAAGTTTTATAATGGATAAAAACTCTGCCGTAAATGAAGCCATTATTGATATGCTTATTAAAATTACAGATACTTTAGACTTAGATCTTGTAATTGAAGGTGTAGAAGAATTAGATGATATAAATTATTTAGTAAATAAAAATTCTCATCTTTATCAGGGTTATTATATATCAAGACCTGTTAAAAGTGATGAGGCAATTAAATTATTAAATAAAGAATTTAATATTTAATTATTAAATTATTTAAAGGTTTTTCTTTAAATAATTAAATAAAAAGATTAAAGTAGCTAAAATCACTAGAAAGAAATATACTAAGGAATTTAATAATGAAAAAAGATGCTTTTTTAAATGATGTAAATGAAATATATGAATATTTAAGTTTTCACATGCCGCTTTAAACGAATCATTAAGTTAGTCAATGATGCACCGATGCAATTATT
>JABSON010000264.1 GCA_013215915.1 Campylobacteraceae bacterium
CTATAAATTTATATTTACAATATAGAATTCTAATTCTTGTATTTATATATTTTTACACTTAGATATTTATAATACTTAATTAGTATAATTATTATAAATATCTAAGCTATTAATGACTATAATACTTCTTATTAATATTGTAAATTATAATTTTTATCTGTATTATTTTTTTAACACTACAAATGAATATATTAAAATAAAAAGGAAGATATTTAGAAATGGCCAAGTGTAAAATCTGTGATAACGAAATTGAAAATGTAGCAACTTTTACAGATAAATCTTCTTTTGATTGTACCCATTGCGGTAAGTATATTTTACTAGAGAGTATGTCGATAGATATAGATATATTTAAAAATAGAAAAAAAGATTTTTATAAAGTTTCTAGTTATATATATGAGCAAAATCGAGAGTTTAAAAATATACCAGAAATCAATGAAAATAAATTTAAAGAACTTTTAAATAAAGATGATAAGAAGATCAAAGAAAAGTTTGATTTAATGATGATATATTTGTCAAAGTTAAGTACAAATTATTTTAGAGAAGATGACTTAATTATTAAATGTTGGATTAAAGATTATGAAGAGTTTTTCCTTTTACTTGAAAGAGCAATTGAAGTTAAGTTGATTATTGGAAAAGTATATTCTACAGGTGGACATATTTTTACTAGGTTAACTTTTGAGGGCTTAAACTATATAGAATCAATTGAATATATCAATAAAGATTCAAGAAATATATTTGTTGCATTTAATTTTAAAGATTCTTTAGAAGAAATTTTTAATAATAATTTAAAAACTTCTATTGAAAAGGAAGGTTTCAATTATATAGTTGTAAACCAGAATAACGTAGATCATAATAAAAGTATAAATGATGAAATAATAGTAAAACTTAAATCTTCTAGAATTGTAATTGCAGATTTTACAAATCATAGAAATAGTGTTTATTTTGAAGCTGGTTTTGCAATGGGAATGAATATTCCAATAATTTGGACATGTCAAGAAGGACATGCAAATGATATGTCTTTTGATACAAGACAATTTCCTCATATTATTTGGAAAGATAAAGATGATTTAGTGAAACAAGTTATCGATAGAATCAAAGTTATAATATAAGGATAATTTGAATGAGAACACTGAGTGAGGAAGAACTTTTAAAAGTAGTTAAAAAATTAAAACAAAATTGTAAATATAATTTAGCAAGAAAAGAAATATTATCAAAATATGATGATGATTTAATTAAAGTTTCAAATAATAATTTATCAAGAGAACTTGCACAGTGTTATTATAAAGATTTAGAATTAAATAAAGACTTTTCTTATGATATAGCTTTATCAATATTACATTCAATTGACTCTGATGATAACAAAAAAGAGACTTTATGTTTAAAAGGTGCAATATATAAAAGAAAATGGGAATATAAAGCTAATATCAAAGATTTATATAAATCAATTGAATATTATGAAAATGCATATATAGAATATAAATATGATGATAACGGATATGGTGGCATTAATGCTTCATATTTATATGATGTATTAGCAAAAGAATTAAATGATAATAACTACTCCAATATTTTAGTAAAAAAAGCAGATGATTTACGTACAGATATTATAGAATCTTTTAAAGATGAAGAAAAAGATAAATGGCTTTATCATATATTGGCACAAGCTTATTTTGGAAATAAAGATTTTAAAAATTGTGAAGAAACTTTAAAAAATTCGATAAAAGATTTTGAGTATGATGATTGGGAGATATTCACAACATATAAACAATTAAAACTTTTAGGAAAACTAAAAAATATAGATGATTTAACTTGTTTACTTCCTTTATTTGATAAAGATGAATCTCATATTTTAGAATTATCTTTAGATAAAAAAGGTTTAGCATTATCAGGTGGTGGATTTAGAGCTAGTTTCTTTCATCTTGGAACATTAGCAAAACTTGCAGAATGTGATATGTTAAAAGATATTGAAGTACTTTCTACTGTATCGGGTGGTAGTATTATTGGTGTACTTTATTATCTTAAATTACAAAAACTTTTAGAAGAAAAATATGACATAAATATTACTAAAGATGATTATATTGAACTTGTACATGATTTGATTGATGAATTTTTTGAAGTGGTTCATAGTGATATAAGAAATAGTGTTCTTTGGAAAAGTGGAATACTTAAAACTATTAAATTCCTTATTCCTTTTAATGGATATAGCAGAACGAATAAGTTAGGTGAACTCTATCAAAAAAGAATATATAAAAAATACAAAAAGTATATGAAAGACCTCATTATAACTCCAAAAGATTGGAAAGATAAAAAAGAAATATTTAAACCAAGATTTAATAACTGGAGAAGAAAAAATAAAATTCCTATTTTAGTAATAAATGCTACAAATTTAAATAGTGGTCATAATTGGCAGTTTCAAGCCAGTAAAATGGGTGAGCCTGAATATATGAGTGACTTAGAAATTAATAAAAATCATAGATTTGATTGGGTTAGATATGATAATAAAGGTTTGCAGACTAAATTTAAGAACTTTTCAATAGGTCAAGCAGTTGCTTGTTCTTCAGCTGTACCTGTTTTGTTTACACCAATAGTTTTAGAGAATTTATATGAAGATTATAAACTAAGTATTTCAGATGGAGGTGTTTATGATAATCAAGGGTTTTCTGGATTATTAAGTGAAGAGTGTGATTATATAATATGTAGTGATGCATCAGGACAAATGGATAATCAAAAATCATCTACAACAACTTTATATGGAACAAATAAAAGAACAATCGATATACAAATGGATAGAAGTAGAGAGTTGATTTTTGAAGATCTAAAGAATAGAAGAGAAAAAGGAATACTTAAAGGCTTTTTATTTACACATTTAAAAGAGGGTTTAAATTCAAATGAAGTAAAACAAGAAGATACAATCCAAAAGTTTGAAGAAAATGATGATAAAGAGTTTCAAGAGCTTATTTCAAATGTAAGAACTGATTTAGATGTTTTTTCTAAGACAGAATCTTATTCTTTAATGTATAACGGATATGAACTATTTGAAAGAAGAATTATTAATAATGATATAAATTATATAGTTGATGAGAACTGGGTGTTTTTAAATATAAAAGATAATATTAAGGAGAAGTCTAAAAAACTAATGGATGAAATTAAACTCTCTAAATATCAGTTTACTAGACGATTTAGAAAATGGTGGAGGAATTAAGATGAGTAAAGAATTAAAAATATTTGTTAGTTATGCACATGAGGATAGTGAATATAAAGATGAATTACTGAAGCAATGTTCTCTATTTAATGAAGTAGAACTTTGGACAGATGATAGTATTAGGGCTGGTGATATATTTGATACGAAAATTAGTGAAGAAATAGAGTCCTGTGATATGGCCATTTTATTGATCAGTTCAACTTATTGGACAAAAGAGTATATTCAAGATAAAGAATTGCCGTTACTTTTAGATAATGAGGAAAAAAGAAATATATCAATAATACCTATTTTATTAAATGGATTTAATAAAATAAAAAGAACAAAATTAAAAGATAGAACACTTATTCCTTTATTTAAAAATATTCTACAAGCTTTAGATGATTTTGATGTACCTAGAAAAGGTTGGGACATTATTTATTATTAAATTGAAAAAAGTATAGAATACCACAAAGATAATCAAAAAAAAATACAAGTTAAGTCTTTATTA
>JABSON010000265.1 GCA_013215915.1 Campylobacteraceae bacterium
GAATATTCTAATGCATCTATACAAATATCATTGATTAAAGCTCTTTTAAATGATCAAGACGCAGATTTTTTATCTGGTGTACAATTAATTCAAGAATTAAAAATCTCTAGTGCTTTACAATATTTTAAGGGTAAATATCATGATTCTTTTATTGATTTTAAGTTAGTTAATTTTGATAAATACTTAGAATCTTTATAACAATTAATAACTAATCTTATTAGTAAATAATAATATGCAAATACTTTAATGTTATTTTGGTATAATAACTATAATTTTTATATTTAAAAAGGGGGATACATGGAATTAGGTAGAGTGCATAACATTGAAAATGAAAGAGTAAACCAAGTTGAGAGATCAACAAAAGTTAAAGAGATAGATAAAGATACAAAAATCATTGATCATGAAGAGTATAAAAAAGCAAATAAAGATCAAGAAGTTATAGTTTTAAATGAAGTAGTAATTGATAATATTAAATTTGGATATAACAAAGCGTCAAAAGATTTTTTTATTAAAGTTACGCGTGGTGATGCAGAATTCCGTTATCCCACTGAAGATATGATGAAAGTTAAAGCACATTTATTAGCAGAAGTTGCTAAAATAATTGCTGAAGAAAATAAAATATAAAAGGTTAGTTCTTGGTATCTGATTTATCAAACATAATAAAAGAAGAATTGGCAAATACTTTAGAACAATTATTATCTAAGAAATTTTTAGTTAATGAAGTTACTAAAGCTAACAAAGATAATATTTCATCTGCCCAAAGTATTGAAGTAAGTATAAAATTTACATTTAGTTCAAAAGAAAGTATGTGGAAGTTTTATGTTCCAACTTCAGCCGCTACAAATTTCGAGTATTTAATGCTTGGAGGAATGGGTGATTTAAAAGAACATATTGATGATGAAATTGCTGATGCTATTAATGAAATTATTTCAAATGTATCAGGATCAATAGCTACTTCTGTAAATGCACAAGGATTTCCAGATATTTCATCTTTAAAATCGGAAGTTCTATCTTCTTCTATTGTAGATATAGATTCAATAAATTTTGATAGTGAAATATACGAATTTCTTTTATCTATGGATGATGAAAGTACTAGTGTTTTAATAAATTTTGATGATTCGATTTTACCCTTTATTCCAGGAATAACAGGTAAAGAAGTTGCTGCTCCTGTAGAAACTACACTTATACCTCAAGTCGAAGCAATAGATTTATCAAGTGAAGCTGGTAGCGTTGCATCTTTATTATCAGAAACATCTGCTAAGAACTTAAAACTATTATTTGATATTAAACTTAGACTTAGTGTTAGACTAGGTAAAAAGATATTTTTATTAAAAGATATTCTTCGATGGGATATTGGTGAGATTATTGAATTAGAACAAATGGTTAATGAACCTTTAGAAATTTTAGTTAATGGTGTTAAAATAGGTGAAGGTGAAGCAGTAATTGTTGAAGGTAAATTTGGTTTAAAAATCAAAAGTATAGGTAGTGAAATTACACGACTAAATCAAATTGGATTAGGATAAGATATGGATAAAACGACCCTTATTGGATTGGCAGGTGGTTGGGGACTAGTTGCTTTAGCTATTATTTTAGGTGGGGTTGGTTTTGGACCATATCTTGATATACCTTCTGTTATTATTGTTATTGGTGGTACTTCTTGTGTTACCGCAGGGCAATTTGAATCAGCAGATTTAAAAAGAGTTACACCTGCAATTAAAGCTGCATTTAATGTCGTAAAAGTTGAACCTCTTCCTGAATTAGTAGAAAAAATTACTTTTTATGCTACTGAAATTAAAAAACATGGTGTAATGCACATTGAGCAGAAAATTCTTGAAGAAAAAAACCCTTTTTTTAAAGAAGCTTTTCAATTATTAGTTGATGGAACTAAGCCTGATGTATTAGTACCATTACTAGAACTTAAGAATGAACACTTAGATAATCGTCATGGTGCTATGATTGCTATTTTTGGTAATATTGGTGGTACTGCAGGTGCTATGGGTATGATTGGTACTCTTGTTGGACTTGTTGCTATGCTTGCCAATTTATCTGATCCTGCTGCAGTTGGACCTGCTATGGCAGTTGCTTTATTAACAACAATGTATGGTGCTTTAATTGGTACTTTATTTGCTGGAATTATTGAAAGTAAATTAGCTCAAAAACATAAAGTAGAAATAATTGCTAACGAAGTGATTATTTCAGGAGCTGCTATGATAGCAGCTGAAGAATCAATTGGTAATATAAAAATGAGACTAAATGCAATTTTAGTTGAAATGCCAGAATAGAGTTGTAGATGGCTAAGAAAAAATGTCCAGAATGTGAAAAATGTTTACCCGGTTGGTTAGTACAGTTCGGTGATTTAATGTCACTATTATTAACTTTCTTTATTTTATTATTATCAATGGCAGTAATGGATAAAAGAAAAGTTGAAGAATATTTTGATGTAATGAAAAAAGCCATGGGTTTTTTAGATCAAAATGCAGATATTAGAGAACAAACTGATGCTTATGGATCTTCTGAGGATAGTGGTTCTGAAGATGAAGACTCAAGCGATGCAACTGAACAAGCAGCAATGGAAATTGAAGAAATCATTGAAGAAATTAATGAAAGTTCTGATATTGAAACTGAACAGTTAGAAATAACTAAAGGTAAGAATGAATTTACTTTAGATATTCCATCTTCTTTAATGTTTGAAGAAGGTGAGTATAAATTAGCAAATAGAAGTTCGAAAATATTTATTGCTAAGATTGCGAGAGTTATAAGAACTATGCCTCAAAATTTTAGTATAGAAATTATTGGATATACAAATAGATCAACTTTTTCAAGTTCTAAAATTCCTAGAGATGGATGGGACATGTCAGCACTAAGAGCTATATCTGTAGTTAAGGAATTAATTAAGAATAGAATTGACCCTGCTCAACTAAAAGTTTCTGCATATTCGTCTTTTCACCCTAAAAGTGAAGTTGCAGATGAAAATAGAAGAGTTGAAATGAAATTTTATTCTGATGAAAGTCAGAGTAATGTATTAGAAGAAGAAAGTTTCTTTGATAGGTTGGAATAATGATTGATACAAGTAATAATATAAATGTTAAACAGTTAACACAAGTTAGTTTTGAAAAAAACGTTGATAAAAATTTAGATGATAAATCTTTAAGAAAAGTTTGTGATAATTTTGAAGCCTTTTTCCTTCAGCAATTAATGGATGTTTCTTTAAAAGACACTAAAGTAGCGGGTGAGGGTGCAGGTTCTGATATTATTAAGGGTATGTATACTGAGACTTTATCTCAAAATTCAGCTGGTTCATTTGGAATTTCAAATATGTTATATGAGTTTTTAATTGAAAACAATAATAAAAGTGGTGTTTAATTATGATTGAAAATAGAATAAATAAAATGCTTGAAATAATTCAAAATATGAAAAAATCAATTTTGGATGATATTGAAGATATTAAAAAAGCAAAACATGAAAATTTGTTAAATAGAAATGAATATAAACAAAAATTAATTGATGAGTTAGAATCTGAAAAAGAATTATTAAATTCTGACTTAGTACAAGTTGTTCAAAATGGTGAAGACTTGAACTTATACAAAGATATGATTGATAATTTAGAAAATGAATTAAAGGAATTATATTCTTTAAATCATAAATTAGCAAGAATTGTATTACCAATACAAGAAATGTAT
>JABSON010000266.1 GCA_013215915.1 Campylobacteraceae bacterium
CATTTGATAATAAGAGTCATTAGTTGAAAAATATTTATCTAATTTAAAAGATGCAAAAGGTAAATTTTTATAGCAGGCGGTAGTAAAATTGTAAATTAATAATAGTATAAGAAGTTTAGATTTTCCCCTTACTTTCCCATTATGTCTGCTTTATTCATAAATCTATTTCTTATAAATTCTCAATTCTTAAAAAGAACACTCTCTTTAAATTATTTTTATAGCTATTAAGAAGTAAAAAACATTTCATAAAAAAAGGAATTTTATGCTTTAATATCAATTAATAAAATTAAAGGTTTAAATATGAATAGTAAATCTGGAAATACTTATGGAATTCTTGCCATACTTTTATGGTCAACTCTTGCTATATTTACTGTATTAAGTAAAAATATTCCAGCTTTTGAATTAGTAAGTTTGTCTTTTTTTGTTGCTTCTTTATTAGGTTTATTTATGCTTAAAATAAAAAAAGTAAAAATAAAAGAACTTTTTAAAATACCATTTAAGGTTTATCTTATTGGAGTAGGGGGATTATTTGTTTATCATTTTTTTTATTTTTTTGCCTTAAAAAATGCTCCTGCTGTTGAAGCTAATTTAATAAATTATTTATGGCCTTTATTAATAGTTCTTTTTTCATCCTTTTTACCAAATGAAAAACTAAAGTCTTTTCATATAATCGGTTCGTTTTTTGGGTTTTTAGGAGCATTTTTATTAATTAGTAAAAATGGCTCATTTGAATTTGAGGTATTATATGCAAAAGGTTATATTTTTGCTTTTTTAGCAGCACTTGTTTGGTCTTCTTATTCAGTTATCTCAAAATCTTTATCTCATATTCCAAGTTATAGTGTAAGTGGTTTTTGTATAATTACATCTGTTTTATCTTTTATCTGTCACTTAAGTTTTGAGACTACAGTAATTCCAAATAAAATGGAATTATTTTCAATTTTAATGTTAGGATTAGGTCCTGTAGGTGGAGCTTTTTATCTTTGGGATTATGCAATGAAAGAAGGTGATATTAAACTATTAGCATCTTTTGCTTACTTTATTCCACTTTTATCAACTGCATTATTGATTATATTCTCATTATCAGATCTATCAAGTACTATTATTGCAGCTTCTTTTTTAATAGTATTAGGTTCTTTAATATCTTCAAAAGATTTTATAAAAGAATTACTAATTAAAAATAGATATATTTGAAATAGACCTTTAATTTAAATAAAAATTAATATTAAAGTAGTAATATTCTTTTAATATTATTACTTTTAGGATGTTTCTTGATAACAATATTTTTACTTTTAATACTTTTCTATATTCTATTTTCATTATATGCTTTTTATAAAGCTAAAAAGTATTCAAGATTATTCTATATAGATATTTTCTCTCCTTTTATACTTGTTTTATTCTGGGTAATCATAGTTTCTTTTGGTATTGGACATCAAAGTCTTAGCCATATTATTGAGCTTCCAATAGTTTTAGTTTTTTCCCTAATTCTTTTATATACTAGAGTTTTTATAATTAACAAAGTTAATATAAACTATAAAAAGAATGCTTATTTATCAATTGCATTTTCATTATTCTTTTTAGTTCTTTTACGTTTATTTATGCCATTTTTAGCTGAGTAATCATTACTTAGTTTTCTTTATATATATTGCGATATAATAATTTATAATATTATTAAATAAATAGAAGGAACAAATATGAAATCAATATTTCACTTAGCTTATAATGTTTTAGATTTAAATATTGCAAGAGAATTTTATCTTAATATTTTAGAGTGTAAAGAAGGACGAAGTAGCAAAAGTTGGATTGACATAGAGTTTTTTGGGCATCAACTTTCTTTACATTTAGGTAAACCATTTGAAACTTTAAGAACAGGCAGAGTAGGTGATCAAATGGTTCCTATGCCACATCTTGGAGTAATTCTAGAATATGATGATTGGAAAAAATTATCTGAAAAATTAAAAGAAGAAAATATTAACTTCATAATTGAACCTAGTATAAGATTTTCAGGACTTCCAGGTGAACAATATACAATGTTTTTTTATGATCCTTTTGGAAATCCAATTGAAATGAAAGCATTTAAAGATTTAAATAAAGTATTTGAATATTAACAACTTACAGTATCTTTCATTAATTTCTATACATACATTTTTTATTGTAAGATAAATATAATTTCCTAAAATATTTAAGGTTTTAATTTAACAAAGATTAAATAAAATTTAAATTACAAAAAAGGAAAAAACATGAAAGAACTATTTGAATCATATAATATGAAAAATCTTAATTTAGAAAATAGAGTAATTATTGTTCCTTTATCTTTTAGAAAAGAATTAAGATAAGTATTTACTAATACAATTATTGCAACAGGTGGATATACAAAAGAAACAGCAAATGAAATTATTAAAAAAGATTTAGTTGATCTTGTTGGTTTTGGGAGATATTTTATTCCTAATCCAGATTTAGTTAAAAGATTTAGAAATAACTGGCCTTTAGCCAAAATAAAAGATTCTCACACTTTATTTTGGGGAAGAGATGAAGTAGGTTTTTCTGACTATTTAAGTTATATTGAATAAAAATAGAAGAATTAAAACTCAAAACAGGAGTTTTAATTCTTTTTATGCATATTTATTAATAAATAATGCCTTTCTAATCATTTTTTTTATACAATACGAAAATTATAAAAATAGGTTAACTTATGTCTACTAAAAAAAATACTTCAAGTATCAAAACAAAATACCAAGAAAAAATGGCAGCTAAAAGCAATCAAGATAAAAATAGTGTTAGAGTAGGTTTTTCTCAAGAAAGATACGATAACAAACAAGTTATTAATGCACGAAAAGGTGTTAATGTTGAGTTAGCTAAAAAGAAAGCTAAAAAGAAAGCTAAAATGGCTAAAGCTTCTAAAAAAAGAAATAAATAGTTTTATTAGAAATGTATTTTAAATACATTTCTTCTTTCTCTTTACAAAAAATAGTTCTTTTTCCATTAATCTTAAATATGCACTATCTTTAATCTATATATAAATTTTATATACAAAATTTACATTATCAATCACCTTTTATTTACTTACTAAATTTTATTCCAAAATATTATATTTGCAACTTATTAGGGTGAATAATTAATTACTTAACTTTATGTCATGCAGTGGAATAGTTTTAAGTATAATAGCTGCAACAGTTTTTGTATATGAAAGTATATTTCCATATATATTACAAATAAAAAAGAAGTTAGTCATTGAATCTTTAACTACATTTTATTCCTACACTGTAATTATAATTATTTTAGGAACTTTGTTCTGCTTTTCATCTGTAAAACTAGGATCTTTATTAGGAAATAAAGAATAATATAAACGTATCCTTAATTTTAAAGGATATTATTTATTTACTCTTTCTGCATAGATTAGTGCAGAAACTTTAACATCTTTATTCATTATTATGCTCAAGGTTCCATCAAGATTAAAATCATTCATATTTACAATAGAAGAAATATTTATTTTTATAAAATCATCTTCAATAAGAATGTTATTAATATTAAATTTAATATTTTTATGGGAATTTCCTTTGTATCTTTTATGATATTAGGTTCAGTGTCAGTAATCAACAATAAGAGAATCAATGGATATGAACCACTTGGGGATTTGGGTTTTCCATTTGTAATTACTATTTCGGTCAGTGT
>JABSON010000267.1 GCA_013215915.1 Campylobacteraceae bacterium
AATCGATAATAATCTATCTAATGCAATAAAGTATTCTTATGAAAATAAAGATATATATATAAGATTAACGGAGACGAACTTAGAATATACTTTTATAGTATCTTCACATTCTAATAAAATTTTAGATCAAGAAAAAATATTTGAAGAATATTATAGAGAAGAAAAAACAAAAGAAGGTTTTGGGCTAGGATTAAATCTTGTAAAAAGAATTTGTGAAGAAGAAGATGTAGAAATAACATTAGAATCAAATGAAAACATAACTTCATTTATATATAAATTTAAAAAAGGAAATAATTTATGAAAATTCTCTTATTAGAAGATGACATTATGTTAAACGAGGCAATAACACAGTACTTAGAATCAGTTGGACATAATATAAAATCAGTTAAAGATGGAGACGAATGCTTAAATCTATTAGAGAATAATAACTTTGATTTACTTATTTTGGATATTAATGTTCCAAAATTAGATGGATTAAGCATATTAGAAAAATTACATAATGAAAAAAGAATGGTTCCTACTATATTTATATCTGCTTTAATTGACATTGAAGATATTACAAGAGCTTTTGATATTGGATGCCATGATTATTTAAAAAAACCTTTTCATTTAAAAGAATTAACTCTAAGAATTAACAAAATGCTAAAAACAAGTCAAGCTCCAATGCAGCATAAAAGATTGTCTGCTTCATATAGTTATAATAACGAAAATTCTACATTATATTTTAATAATGAAGCACAAATCTTACCTAAAAGACAAAATCAAATTGTAGAACTACTAGCTAATAATCGTTCACTTATTTGTAATTACGATATGTTTAGAGATTATGTTTGGAATGATGATTTTATAGATAATGCAACAATTAGAGCAGAAATAAATAGAGTTAAAAAAGTTTTAAAAGAAGACTTTATTATAAATATTAGAGGAAGTGGTTATATGGTAAAAAGACCAGATTAATTATGACTTTTTACTCATTAAATGAATAATCTAAATAACATACATTATTTAAGATTTTATTCTTTTCATCTATGTCTTTTAAAGCAGACTTATAAAGTAAAGATTATATCAATAGCCATTAGAT
The DNA here is from genome assembly GCA_013215915.1 of Campylobacteraceae bacterium. Taxonomy (GTDB): domain Bacteria; phylum Campylobacterota; class Campylobacteria; order Campylobacterales; family Arcobacteraceae; genus NORP36. Next base: position 1,082 of record JABSON010000267.1, read on the forward strand.
CACTTCATTGCTAATTATTTCTTTTAAAATAAGTTTTCTTAGCTATACTATTTTTATGAAAAATACAAATATTGAAAAATTAAGAATAGAAGCTACAAAAGCGTATGAAAATGCATATGCTCCTTATAGTAAGTTTAGTGTTGGTGCTGCCATTTTAGATGAAAATGGAAATATTCATATTGGATGTAATGTTGAAAATGCAGCATATCCTAGTGGTTCTTGTGCAGAAGAAAATGCAATTGGTAAAATGATTTCATCTGGTGGAAGAGTAATTAAAGAAATACTAATACTTGCTAAGTCTGATTTACTTGTAACTCCTTGTGGAGCTTGTAGACAAAGAATTAGAGAGTTTTATGATAAATCTACTTTAATTCATATTGCATCTGCTCAAAATGGTTTTCAAGAAAGTTTTTCTTTAGATACACTTTTACCTTACTCATTTGGACCAGAAAATCTTTAATTATTTATAAAGGAAAGATATGTTTATTCCACAAGAATTTATAAGAAAAAAAAGAGATAATCATTTATTAAATAAAGAAGAAATAAATGATTTTATAAAAGGCGTTTGTGATGGTTCTGTTTCTAATGAACATATAAGCGCTTTTGCTATGGCTGTTTATTTTAATGGAATGAATCTTGATGAAAAAACGAATCTTACTCTAGCTATGAAAAATTCAGGAAATACTTTATCTTGGAAAAATCTTGATGGCCCTATTGTTGATAAACACTCAACTGGTGGAGTAGGAGATGTAGTATCATTAATGTTAGGACCTCTTTTAGCTTCTTGTGGACTTTTTGTTCCAATGATTAGTGGTCGAGGTTTGGGACATACAGGTGGAACATTAGATAAATTAGAATCAATTCCAAATTATAATGTTTTACCAAGTGATAAATTATTTAAAGAAACAGTAAAAGAGTGTGGAATTGCAATTATTGGGCAAACTTCTTCTTTAGCTCCTGCGGATAAAAGAATTTATTCAATTAGAGATACAACTGCAACAGTTGAAAGTATTGCAATGATTTCTGCTTCTATCTTAGCTAAAAAACTAGCAGAAGGAATTGATACTTTAATTATGGATGTTAAAGTGGGTTCTGGTGCTTTTATGCCTACTTATGAATTATCAAAAGAATTAGCACAATCAATTGTTGAAATTGCTAATAATGCAGGTATTAAAACACAAGCAATATTAACTGATATGAATCAATGTTTAGCTTATAATGCAGGAAATGCACTTGAAGTTAAAGAAGCAGTTTTATATTTACAAAATATTAATAAAAACCCAAGACTACATTCAGTTACTATGAGTTTATGTGAAGCGGCACTACTTAGTTCAAACATAGTTAAGACAAAAGAAGAAGCAAAAGAACTCTTAGAAAAGAACTTAGAAAATGGAAAAGCTTTTGAGATATTCCAAAGAATGATTTATAAACTTGGAGGTCCTAGTGACTTTTGTGAACATCATGATAAATACTTAAAGAAAGCAAATATAATTAGACCTATTTATGCAGAACATTCTGGAATAATAGAATCTATGAATACTATTGATTTAGGAATGAGTATAGTATCTTTAGGTGGAGGAAGAATATCATCATCTGATATTATTGATCATAGTGTTGGTTTTGAGAATATTATAGCCTTAGGTTCAAAAGTTGATAAAAATCAAATTATTACAACAATTCATGCAAAAGATGAAAACTCTTTTAATGAAGCTAAAAGAAGAATTTTACAAGCTATAAGCATTGGTGATAAGGCTCCTAAAATAAAAGAAATATACGAAATTATAAAATAAATAAGATTAATAGAATAAAGAACTTTTCTTTATTCTGTTAAAAAATCTGCTTTAGTTTTTAAAGTTTTTTTGTATAAAAACTCTTCTTCTCTTTTTGAAAATTCATTTTTGATAATCTTTTTAGTATCTTGCTCATCTTCTTTTTTACTCTTTTTATTCTTCTCTTCATTAGGTTTTTCTTTTTTAAAGATATTAATAATTAAATACGAAGATAATATAATATTAAAAAATATAATAAACCATTTTATTGGTAAAAGATAATCTAAATATTCTAATTTATTTCTAAGATTTAAATATTGCACAAGATCAGAATAAATAAATGAAGAAAAAAAGACAATACTTAATAAAAGAATTACTAAAATAAAAGTTTTTCTAAACTTATATAAATGGTACCAAATAAACGCAGACTTAAATTGTTTGAACATTTTTTATCCTAAACTAAAAAATCTAAACCTAAAATAGCAAGTACAGCTATGAAAGATTTTGTTTTTAAATCATCTATTATTTTTCTTTCTTCATCTGCTATTATTATTTCTAATTCTTCATCCGTGAAATTTTCAAATGTTTTATGAATTTCTGCTAATCTAGCTTTTGTAGCAATAATAGCTTTTTTTCTTATTTTAAAATTTACTTTATCTTTTAAAATATTACTTTTTATTTTTGTAAAAGAAAATGTATTATTTATTTTTTCTTTAGTTATATTTATTAAATTATATGATTTTTCTTTTAAAGTATTTTTCATTAAAAACCTTTTTATTTTAATCAATTATATCAAAGTTAGACCTAAGAA
>JABSON010000268.1 GCA_013215915.1 Campylobacteraceae bacterium
ATTTCCAATTTTTCTTTTCCTAAAACTCATTTTCCTCATCTTTATCTTTTAATACATAAATATGTCTTTTTTATATTTCTATTTCTTTTTATGAATTAACACATTTATTAAATAAATTTTGAGCAATACCTTGTTTCCTATAATCTTCTTTTACATACAAATGCTGTATATATCCTCTTTTTCCATCATGTCCACACATAATACAAGCAATAATCTCATTCTTATCTTTTATAATAAAATTTAAATCTGGATTTCTATTTAAATATCTTTTTATAGATTCATAAGAATCACTTTCTCTAATTACAATGGCTGAACTTAAATTAAGTAAATTCATTAAATCTTGATAATGAGAAATTAACATTGCTTGTATTTGCATCTTATAAGCTTTTTTCTACTTCTATTAAAGCTTTAACACCATCATACATATCTTGAACACACTGAACTTCAGATACACCTAATCTTCGTTTATTTGAGATATCATAAATACCACCTTCACTCTCAGAGTGTTCACCATTTATTCCTCTAATTTGCAAAAAGTATTTATCACAAATATCTTCGAATTTATTCATATCATTTGCAAGTTTTGGAAGTTTAATATGAACAGATGCTCTCATAGCTGTTCCTAAGTTTGTAGGACAAGATGTTATATATCCTAAATGAGATGAAAAAGAAAATGACATTGTTTTTTCTAAGAATTTAATTGCATTAATTAATCTTTCAAATACTTCTTTAATATCTCCACCTTTTTGCATAGATATAATTCTTAATTGATCTTCTTCGTTAATCCATACTAAAAATGTTTTATTAACATTATGAAAAATTCCTCTATTTTTTGGCCAAGAGTTATTTAATGAAGCAGCTTCTAAGAATCTATCACCTTCTTTAAATAAAAAATGATCTTTAATTAGTGAATCTCTATTTTCTTTGCTTAAGTTATTTAAAGAAAAATAAGTACCTTTTAAATCACCTTCTAGTTTATTTAATGATGAAGATACAATATTCTCAATTTCCCTTCTTTGTTCATCTGTAATAGAAGGACCTAAAGGCATTTGATCTAAATTTCGTCCAACTCTTATACGTGTTGATATAATAAAATCATCTGCATCTTTTAGTAGCGGTGCTTTTAAATCATTAACGTTAAGGTTGCTTTGATGTTTGTCATTAGTATTGAAGTTATGATATTCTTTGATTATTGGGTCAAATAAGTCTTGGTATAACTCGTAAGATTCTTTATCTCCTGCGTAAATACCAATGCCACTATCAGGGTTTTTTAAACCTGAATTTATAGCCATTTGTAAAGTATAATTATTAGCTGTTTGTTTAGTTTTTAATTTATCAAATATTTCTTTTGATAAATGTTTAGACATTAAAGACTTATGTTCACTTGTAAACTCTGGATAATTCATATTTAAACCCTTTTTTTTTGATTATAATAATTATTATATCTTTATAGGGTTTAAATTATGTTATTTATTTACTATTAAATGTTTCCTATCTTTAAAAGTTGCGTTTTTCCAACCATTAAATCAATAGTCATTTTTATTCTTTTAAAAACTGAATCTTGTCTATATTCTAAATTATGTTTAGCACATAGTTTTTTCATTATAGGTTGAATCTTTTGTAATTGTAAAAGTGGTAAAGTAGGGAATATATGATGCTCTATTTGATAGTTTAACCATCCATGTGCAAAATCAACTATATTTGTTCCCGTTTTATAATTAACACTTCCCATTATTTGTCTTAAATAAAATTCACCTTGAGATTTATGAGGAGTATCAAATCTATATATATCTTCAGCCGAATGATTTGGTACAATCACTAAAAATGAATGTAAATTAGCAATATATTCTGCTATTAAAGTTATTATAAAAGCATTAAATACGGCTTCTAAACCAAGAGGTAAAAATAGTAAGGGAATTAAAATAAATTTTATTGAAAAATAAGGAAGAATATATTCTTTCCATAAGATTTTACCCATATTTCTAAATGGATGCCAATCATAACCAGCTAAAGGCTCTAGTTTTAGTTTTTTCCTTTTTTTATTTTCTAGAATTTGTAGAGTATTTGGTGCATAATAAGATAATTTCCAAGTTCCTGCAAATATATAAACAAATAAATATTTACTCCACATAGGTATTTTAGCTTTTGCTAACCAAATCATATTATTTTCAACATTATCTGGATCTTCATCTTCACCTAAGTGATAATGATGCATAATATTATGCTCATATGACCATGCTTCTGGTTTAATCCAATCTAGCCAGTCTAAGTATCTTCTTCCATGTTTTGCAAAACCTGATTTTGTATATCTTTTAGGAATATTTGGAACTTTATCATAAGCACCATGTAAAATAGGGTGTGCTACATTAGCCCATCTTGAAACATTACCAATTCCAATTGCTATTGCAGAGATCAAAGCAATAGTCCAGAATTCTAGAGTACTTAAATTATATGTGCTAAGTTCTAAAAAACTAACAATAATAATAAGTGCATAACCAATTAAAGTACAGGCTCTTCCCCATCTTTCTAATTTTAATAAATGTTTAAAATCTTCAATCGTAGCTTTTCCAATATTTTTTTTAACTTCATCTATATCTTGTTGAAGTTGTAGTTTATCAATATCTTCATATTTTGCGTAAGTATGTTCCAAAGTATTCCTTCATTTGTAAGTTGATGTATTATATTTAAAAACACTTTAAAATTTCTCAAAAATTAAATATTTTTTTATAATTATTATCTTAAATAGTTTTATGTCTTTTTTTAAGTAAATTTAACTTAATAAATTAGATTATCTAATAGTAATATAGATTATTAAGTAAATGTTTGTAGAATATTATTTTTGATTTTATAAGATATTGATTATGAGTTTATATATTTTGTATTAAAAATATTCCCATTATTGGGAATATTTTTAAACTAGTTTCTCTTTAGTAATTAATACACCATCTTCATCTGCATATAAGTAATCACCTTCATGAAAAGTAACTCCACCAAAAGAAAGTTGATCTCCTCTTGAAGATTTAGTTTTTTCAAAGTTTCGTAGAGGACAAGTTCCTATTGCGTATAATGCAACATCAATATCTTTAGTATACGCTACATCTCTTACATACCCATTAATAATTAAAGCTTTCCAATTATTCTTTTTAGCAAAAGCCATTAATTTATCACCAACAACACCAAAAAAGTATTTTGCATTATCAACAACTATAATTTTACCTTCACCATCTTCGTCTCTTAACATTTCTAATAAACGCCAGTTACTCTTATCTAATTTAATTGTAATAATTTGGCCAAAACATTTTTTAAGACCACCGTAGTTTTTAAATTCAGGGCTTAAAACTTGTATTTTTTTATCTTGATTATCATCACATATATCTGCTGTTTCAAAATTCATTTGTTTCCTTCTTGATTAATCAGTATTTATTCTTCATCAATAAATACTAATTAAGTTTTATGTATGTATTATATTAAAGTTTTATGTAATTTAAATGTAGTGCCTTTATTAAAGTCAAAAGCATATGGAATTATTTGATATTATAAATATTAAAAGGATATATTATATGTATAAAATTCTTATTAAATAAGAACTATTAAATTATACTTTATTAACATTAGGTTCTTTTCTTCTATCTTTTGGTCTTGTGCTTTTCTTTCTTA
>JABSON010000269.1 GCA_013215915.1 Campylobacteraceae bacterium
ATTTCTAGAGAAGTAGCATTTTTTTATGAATATTTATTTCAGATCCCTAAGCCTGAATGAGTAATCCTTAACATAACAGTTCAGCATTAAATATGTAATAGAAAAAACTTTAGGCCTATTTTCATTGTTACTACTGACTACTGTTTAATTATTAGTGTAGTAGTAGAAAAGTAAACTCACTTTAGATTAATTTAGGCTTACAATCAACATGGTATTTTACTAACTAAATCGGGGTTTATCTATGAAACGTTATATTGTATTTATTATTTAAAAAAACTACACATGAACAAATATTTGTAATGATATATTTTAATGTTATATAGTAGGTAAATTTTATTATGTGTTAGAAAATAAATCATTATAACTTGTTCCCAGAATAAATTTAGCTACCCGTGCTGGAAATCTTGCCGTAATTTGTTTCCTGCACGGATAGACCCGTGCAGGAAACCATTTATGACAAGATTTATTGCACACTCATTAATTCTTCAACACCTAAAGTAAAGGCCAGGTATATGAGAAAGAAGATTGATCCATGGATTGACACTTATGTATAAATTAGAAAAGAAATTGACACCAACTTACTTCCTAGAATGTATTACAAAACATCTGAATAATAACAATTATAATACTACTGTAGGTTTAGATAAAATATTGTGATTGAACGTTGTTCAACTACCAAAAGGAAAAATGCTTTTTTCTCAAAATTTTCGATAATGTATAATGAGCTGTCCAAAATACTCAATTTTTGAAAAATCCTATCATAAATTTCAACGATTTTTCAAGTATTGCATGGTGAAATAGGGAGGCTATTGAAATTAATATTCTCATAACTACTTCCTAATAAAATCATAAGTTTTTCATTTATTTTATAATTTAGATGAATATCAATTTGATCTCTTTTATTTATAGCATGATTACTTTTCCCATAATGAATAGGGTAGAAATCTGCAAAATCATTGATGTCATAATTTTTTTGTGACTTAATATAGTTTATTTTATACGTTAAATCATCGTTAATATCATCTTCATATGTAAAAGAAATTGCTTTTTCTACTTGTTCTACTTGTACACCATTTCTATAACTATTTTCTACAAAAATTCCATAGTTTGTGTTAGAATAAGTTAAATCTGTGATTAGATTTTTGTAATGATATGAGATATCGAAAGTTTTATATTCATTTGTTAAAAACCCATCTACTCTTGTATGAGATTTATTTTTTATTTTATTATTATAATTCTCTTGACTAACAGAATTTTTCAAATCTCCACTAATTCCTTTTGTATTATAAAAGCTTGTATTTAATGTAAAACCACCATTATCATTTTTATGATTTGTTCTTAAAAATAATAAAGATTGATCATTATTACCTTTTGAAATTGATACTATATTTTTAGTGCAAAAATCATTAGTGATTATATTAATTGATCCATACATTGAGTTATTACCGTATGTTACAGATTGTGAGCCTTTAATTATTTCAATTCTATCAATTGAAAGTATTGGCGTTGCAAAAAAATTACGATTTGACATTCCACCTTTTGGTATTCTTAAAGGTGAAATGGGGTTATTATTAATCATTAATTTAAAAGAAGAACCTAAACTACCTCTTGATCCTATTTGAAAATTTTCTGTATCATCTATTAAAAATAATCCAGGAATATGTTTAATTAATTCATCTAATGTAGTATAATTATATTTTTCAATATCTTTTCTTGTTAATACCGTAATATTAGCTGGAATCTCTTCTATACTTTGATAACTCTTACTTGCTGAGTATATTTTTAGACTCATTAATTGTTCTAGAGATAATTCATCTAAGTATTTGTTATTTACACTATTTGCATAAATATTTCCTATTAATAATACAGATAAAAATATACTTCTCATTCATTCTCCTTAATTGGTATATTTATGGGAATCTTTATAATAAATTCACAACCTATTTTTAATTCATTATTTAATTTTAATGTTCCCTTTAATTTTTTATGAACCAGGTTAAATACAATATTTAATCCAAGTCCAGTTCCACCTTTATTCCTTTTTGTTGTAATAAAAGGTTCAAATATTTTGTCTTTTATTTTTTTATTAACTCCTAGTCCATTATCTTTATATTTAATTGTAATAAACTCTTCATCTTCTATTAAATTAACTTCAATTTTTGCTTTCCCTTTAAAATTATCAAAAGCATGTAGAATTGAATTTTGTATCAAATTATTAAATATTTGGGCAATTACACCAGGTGATATTTTTATATTAATCTCTGTATTTTCAATTAAAATTATTTCAACTGGAATTATCTTTAATTTATTATTATTAGTTAAAAATATTTCTTTAATATATTCTTTTAAATGTATTTGTCTAATATCATTTGTGATTTGATCTGTTGATATTTGTTTAAAACTTTTTATTAATTCAGATGAATAGTTTAATGTTTTAACTAATAAAATAGAAGAGTCATTTAATACATTTAATCTTTTTTCCATAACACTTCTTGTTAAAGTAGAGTTTTTAAACTCTGTAAGTAAAGTTTTAGACTCTTTTGTGATAATTGAAGCAGAAGTAATGCCATTACCTAAAGGCGTATTTACTTCATGGGCAATACCACTAACTAAGTTTCCTAAAGCAGACATTTTTTCTGCTTGAATTAATTGTTTTTGAGTTTCTTTTAAATCTTTTAAACTACTTTCTAAAAGTGAAGTTTTTGAAGATAACTGGATAGTTCTTTTATCTACTTTTTTCTCTAAATTATTTCTTAATTCATTTATATTTTCAAGTAAAGAGTTAAAAGCTTGGTAAAGTATAGATATTTCATTATTTGAAGTGTAAATAACTTTTCTATTGTAGTTTTGACTTAAACTTATTTCATTAGTGATTTTAGCTAAAGATAAAATAGGTTTTAGAATATAATTACTTAATAAAATAGAAATAATATAAATTATGAGTAATAAAATTAAAGCAAGAATAAATATTTCTTCAAATACTTTTTCTAACTGTTTAGTAATAGTTTGTGTTGATTTTTCTAAGTATAAAATTCCATAGATTTCATCATTATGTTTAATAGGTACAGATATTTTTAGAGCTTTAAAGTATAAAAACTTATCAACATCTTCTATTTCTATACTTTTTAAATTTAATTTTACCAATTGATTGTTTTTTCTTGGATTATATGATGAAAAAACTCTATGTTCAATATCATAAATAATTACTCTCAATATATCTTTATCATTTGATAGTTTTTCTAAACTTTCTTTTGCAGCAATTTTATCTTCAAAAACTAAAGCAGAAGCTGTAAAATCAGCAAGTAAATTTGCTTGAATAAGTGAGCTTTGAATAAAAGAATCTTTTTCAAACTTTATTGTCATTATAAAATTCACATATGATATTGTTAGGATTGTTGTATATGATAAAGAAATAAACAGTAAAACTAGTTTAGTTTTTATTGAAAATGAAAACTTATTCATTTTCATCTTTCAAAAGTTTTGCAAGTTTTAGTATTTTATAAGAAGCTTTTAAATTAGAATCATCTAATGCTTTTGTATTTATTAAGAACTTAATTCTTTTATTTTCATAATATAAAACTAAATGCATCCCTAAATATATATCATTTTTAAAATCACTTA
>JABSON010000027.1 GCA_013215915.1 Campylobacteraceae bacterium
TCATCTAATATTTTTAAATAATTGTTGTAAATTCTTTTTAGAATTTTTAGATGGGCATCATAATATTCATAAGTATCAACAGAAGATATTTGATCTATTGTAAGTTTTTCACTTGATATTTCTTGAAAAAATCTAAATATATAATCACTTTGATTAATAAAAGAAGAGAAATCTTTACTCATACCTAAATCTTCAAAGTTATCAACATTAATGGCTTCTTTTAGATATAAAAGTCTTTGTTCTTCATCTATATATTTTCTGTTTTTTATTTCTAAAGATTTTTTGAAAAAGTCATCTATTGTAAGAAAAGTAGGCAATAATCTATTAGAATCTTCTGATTTTAAAAACTCTCTTATTGCTCTACTAGTTGGGAATATTTTTAGTTCTAAGTTAAATTGCATTTGATTTTATAAAAAAATAACCTTTGTTTCCATCTTGTGTTTTAACTGAACCTGTAATGTTCCAGTTTCCTACTTTTGGAATTTTGACTATTGTAACATATTTATTATTTTTATATTCTAAATCTTTATTACTTAAGTTTATATCACTTTTATTATTTGTAGCAACAGTAATACTAAAGTTTATTTCTAAATTATCTAAAGCTTTATTATCTTTATCTTGAACGCTAATACTTATAATATTATTTCCAAGTTTATACATATCTTTATGCTTAGATTTTTTTTCAATAATTCTCTGAGATGCATATATATCACTAGTAGTAAGTTCTAACTCTTTACCATTAATATTTAAAATAAAAGTATAAGATTTTTTAAACTCTTCATTTGATGCCATAATATTATTAAAATTCTCATCTAAATGATGATATGAAACTAAAAATGTTTCATCTTCATTTACAGGAGTATTAATAGCAGACTTAATTGTCCAAAATATCATTCCCAGCGTAAACGTAAAAATACCAATAAAAAATAAAGGCCAGTAGTTTCTTTTTTTCATATTATTTCTTTTTTGATCTTAGTATTATAAACGTGTACGATAATATACCGAATAATACAAGTGAATACATTAAAACTTTCCAAATAGTAGAAAAAGTTTTACCAGACTCACCAATAGCACTATCTAGTCTCTCAAGACCTTTAAATTCAACTATTTGTGAAACTATTTCATCATATCCATTTAATACAGCAGCAGATGTTTTTGCAAATAAATCATTTTTATCTTTTGAAGCAAGTAATGGAATCACATATTCATTTAAAATTTCATTTTTATCAATTACATTTTCTAAATCTTTTGTAGCTCTAATATTAACATGTGTTTCATCTAAAGCAAGAGTTAAAATAACATAAGGTTTTTTTAATTGTTTAAGTAAGTTTTCTTCATAATTTTTAATATATTCTAATTTTTCTTTTGTTGGAGTATTTTTTTTAACGCCAAAAGTTTTTTTAGCATAAAGGTAAACATTTATACCAGTTTTTTCTTTTAATTCATTACCTATTTGATTTATTTTAACTGTAGTTCTAGGATCAATTACAGCATCAGAATTTAGTAAAAAGTTTTCACTAGCGCTTGCATTAGTTAATAAAAGTAATAAGAATAAACTTATTACTTTTAAAACTTTTGAGAATTGATTAACCAATAAATATTCTTGTTGAATCAAAAAAACTAAAATACACTGTTACAGCAGCTGATCCTAATAATAATATTCCAATAATTCTATCCATTATTTATCCTTATTCTTACCAACAAGTATATAGTGCTTGTTATTTTCTTGACTATTGGCTTTAAGGCCATTTAAGTCTTGGTTTATTTTATAGAAGTTTTGAGCTTCTCTTTGTTGAACTTGAATAGCAAAATATGTTAAAGTTCCAAGAATTGATAATAATAATACAGTTGCAATTAACATACCTGTAATACCATGTAATCTAAATATTCCTCTTTCATTTTCATTCATAGAAGTATTTCCAGCCATCTTACTCTCCTAAACTTTGAATATAAGCAGCAAGTGCTTTTTCTTGAGTATCATTAAGTCTACCTTTGAAACTAGGCATAGTTCCAATATTAGATTTTTTACCATCTGTTAATACAGACTGAATAATAGCAGTATCATATTCTCTAATGTTTGGAGCAACATACTCCATACCTTTACCATCCATTCCATGACAGCCAGCACATATACCAAAAGAAACAGGAGCTTCGCCTTTGAATCCACCCGCTACATAAGTAGCAACTTCATCAATTTCTTTTGCATCTGTTAACATCATTGGAGGCATTCCACCAGGGAAAGCAGTTTTAAAGTTATTAGCACCGTTATTAATTACATGAATAACAGAAGCTTTTAAAATTCTTTTAGTTAAATCTTGTGCTTTTCCATCAATACCTTCAGCATCAACACCATGACAGGGTGCACATTGAACTAAGAATAATGATTCACCCATAGCAGTTAATGTTTCATGTGAAGGGTTTTTCCATTTAGCTTCAAATTTTGCATTATAGTCTAGAGTTTCTTCATTCCATTGTCCAATTTGTGAAAATGTATTTGTTGGATAACCAATAAATAAATACCACATAGCCCAAATAATTGTACCAATATAAGCTAAAGCCCAGCCCATTGGAACGTCATTTCTATACTCACCAATGCCATCCCATCTCTCTTCTGCTAATTCACCACTAGCAGTATCATTTTTAATTTGATTAACATATTTGATTACTACAAAAACTGTAATTGCAATAATCGAAAATGCTCCAACCATTGTTAAAGTATTAATATAATCATCACTTATAAAAGCATCACCTGCAACAAAGTAAGTTCCTGCCATTAAAGAGATGATAAGAATAATTCCACCTATTAACATAGATTTCATGTTATATCTCCTTTTTCTCTTCGTCTTTTTTTTCTTTTCTATTTTCTAAAGGTTCGTCATTAATAGAATCATCATGAACTAGATGAGAGTATTTTTCGAAATCTCTTTCCCCTGATTTATCTCTTTTGTATATTGAATACGCATAAGAATAAAACACTATAAATACTACAAGTATGATAAAAAATTTAACATAACCTTGTAAATCAACTAATTCTTGATGAGTCATAACTACCTCTTATTTTAAAGAATTTAAATATGCGATTAACGCAACAATTTCAGGAATCTTACCAGCATCAACGGCATCTTTTACAGCTTGATTTTTCATATCAGCAGTAATAGCTTTTGCCTCTTCTAATGTTCTTGCAGATGATTCTTCGAATGTACCTAAAGGTATATCAAATTTTCCATCTCCATTTAAATCAACATCATATGGTGTTGCAAATACAGTTTTAACAGTATATGCTTCCGCATATGCAGTTTCAATATCAGTAACATTTGTAAATAAATGAGGATACTTAGGCATAATACTACCAGGTACAACACCAGCAGGATCCATCATATGATTTTCATGCCAATCAGTTGTTCTATAATTCCCAACTCTCATTAAATCTGGTCCAGTTCTTTTTGATCCCCATAAAAATGGTCTATCATAAGCATATTCACCAGATAATGAATACATACCATATCTATCAGTTTCTGATTTAAATGGTCTAATTAATTGTGAGTGACAAGCATTACAAGAATCTTGTATATAAACTTGTCTCCCCGCTAATTCTAATACAGTATAAGGTTTTGTACCAACTGTAGGACGAGATTGTTTTGCAAAGTCAGGAATAACTTCAATAATTCCAGCAAACGAAATAAAAACAAATACTAATACCGCAAAAAAGAACGGTCTTTGTTCAAACCAATGAAACATAATTAATCCTTTCTTATGGTGCTACAGGAGTAGCATTAGCAGGTTCTTTATCAAGAATTCTACCACACGTTGCAGTTTTGTACATATTATATGCAAACATAAAGAATCCAATTAAATACATAAGTCCACCAACAGCTCTAATAGTATAATAAGGTTGTAATACAGTAACTGTATCAATGAATGAATAAACTAATGAACCATATTCGTCATAAGCTCTCCACATCATACCTTGAGTAATACCAGCAATCCACATAGAAGTAAAGTATAAAACAATACCTGTAGTTTGTAACCAGAACTGAGTATCCATTAATGATTTAGAATATATTTCTCTTTTATACATTCTTGGTGCCATATGGAATAACGAAGCCATAATCATAAATACAACCCAACCTAAAGTACCATCATGAACATGACCAGGAATCCAATCTGTAAAGTGAGCAATTGCATTTACTGATTTAATCGCTTGAATAGGACCTTCAATAGTTGATAACATATAAAAAGTTGAAGCTAGAATCATAAACTTAATAAGTGTATTTTCTTGTAACTGTTGCCATTCACCCTTCATTGTTAAAAGCATATTAATAGCTGATCCCCATGATGGTAAAATTAAAACAACAGACATTACAGAACCCATAGTTTGAACCCAATCTGGAATCGTTGAATAAATCAAGTGATGTCCACCAGCCCATAGGTATACAAATAATAATCCCCAGAAAGCTAAAATTGAAAGTTTATATGAATAAACGTTTTGTCCAGATTCTTTTGGTAAAAAATAATAAATCATTGCAATAATAGGAACAGTTAATACAAAAGCAACTGCATTATGACCATACCACCATTGAACTAAAGCATCATTTGTACCTGAATACATAGAAACAGAATGGAACCAATCACCATAACCAGAAACTAAAGCAGTTGGAACTTCCATTGAATTAAATAAATGAAGCATTGCAATTGCTAAAAAACAGGCAATGAAATACCAAATAGAAATATAAAGAGTTCTCTCTCTTCTAATTCCAATTAGTCCAAATATAGAAACACCCCATAATACCCACCATACAGTGATTAAAATATCTAAAGGCCATTCTAGTTCAGCATATTCTTTTGAAGTAGTAATCCCCATTAATAATGTAACTACTGCTAATAGAATTGTTATAAAGTATAAAACAAAATGTAATTTTGCTACACCCATTAAAAAAGGTGATTCTTTTAAAGAAACCTTTAAAACTCTTTGTCCAATGTAGTACCAAGTAGCAAAAATACCACTCATTGTAAAACCAAATATTACACCATTTGTGTGTAAAGGTCTTAGTCTACTAAAAGTACCATATTCTCCGGCTAAATTGTTTAACTCAGGGAAAGCTAGTTGAAATGCTAAAATAACACCAACAAGCATTCCAATGATACCAAACAAAATTGTTGCAAATGTAAAGGCTTTTGCTACTGAATAGTCATACTCAATTTGTGCACCGTTTTGCATCAATCTCCTCCTTATTTTTAATACAAGTCACAGATTGTCACTCGTTATGCTAAATTTTAACTAAAAATCATTAAAATTAAACTTAAAAATTGCATAATTATTTTAAGTTTTCTTTAAAGTGTTACCTTAATTTAGTATTATGTTTAAAAAGAATATACTAATCAAAAAAGGCAAAGATATGAAAAAGATTTTTTTATCAACATTAGCCACTACAGTTTTTTCGATAAGCGCTTTAGCTGATTTTATTGGGCTTGAGGCAGGAGCTGCTTATTGGAATTCTTCAATAGATGGAAATATTCAAAAAGGTGGTTTATCTGCTTTAGATTTAAATAATACTCTTGGTTTAAATAAAAAAACATCTTCTAATTATTTTTGGGCAATTATAGAACATCCTCTTCCTATGATTCCAAATCTAAAAATTGAAAGAACAAATTTTTCTGTTTCTGGTAAAGCAAAAACTTCTCAATCTTTTAATGGTAAAAACTTTACAGCAAATGAAAACACTGTATTAAAATTAAACCAAACGAATTTTAAGATTTATTATGAAATTTTAGATAATTGGGTGAATCTTGATGCTGGATTTAATTTTAAAGTACTTGATGGAAGTTTAAAAGTTGGTGCTTTAATAAATGAAGAAATTGATGTAATTGTGCCAATGATATATTTAAAAGGTAAGTTTGACTTGCCATTCACAGGTTTATCTGCTGAAGCTGATTTAAATTATATTTCATATAGTGGATCAAAGTTTCAAGATATTAAAGTAGGATTAGTATATGAATCATCTATTGGTTTAGGTGCTACATTAGGTTATAAAATACAAAATTTAGTATTAGATGATATTAAAGATTATGATGCAGAATTAAACATTAATGGTGTTTATTTTGGAGCATTTTACCACTTCTAAAATAATTTAACTTGCTAAAATTAGCAAGTTAAATCTATCTAATTTTAATAGTTTTTTAAAGCTTGTTGGCTTTCTCTTTTTAAAGTTTTCTCTTTAAGATCCGCTCTTTTATCATAAAGTTTTTTACCTTCAGCAGTTGCTATTTGGGCTTTTAACATATTCTTAGAATTAAAGTATATTTTTAATACTACTAATGTAACACCCTCTTTCATAACTTTTTCAAACATTTTATTAATTTCTTTTCTATGTAATAAAAGTTTTCTATCTCGTCTTTCATCAGGTCTATATGTTGTATGAGCAGTACCTAAATGAGTGATATGCATATTTAGGATGTATACTTCATTTTTTATAATTCTAACGTGAGAATCTCTTAAATTAACTCTTCCATCTCTTATTGCTTTAACTTCTGATCCCATTAAAGACATACCTGCTTCATAAATATCTAAAATAGTATAATCATGAAATGCTTTTTTATTTTTAAATGTTAATTGTTTTGCTTTTTCTTTTTTCTTAGCCATTGTTTACCTTAAAAAATGTACTTCCTGAACCAGAGAAGTGACAAAAATCTTTTTTATTATTTTCTAATTCTTTATATAAAAAAGCAGCAGGAGAATATAAATCATTTGCTTCTTTTATATTAAGTTTTTTTAAAATATCTAGTGATTTCATTTTAAATAATCTATCACTTTCCTCTTTTGAAGTAAGGTGAAAAAACTTATCTCTAAATGTTTTAAAGATAGAGGGAGTTTCACATTTTACTTTTGGTGTATAAGTTTCAATATCCAATATTTCTTCATCAAATTTTTCAACTATTTCACCTATTCCACTAACATTTGCAGAATCATATTCATAGACAAAAAATGGAACATCCGCACCAATCTTTTGTGCAATTTCACATAAATCATTTTTTGACAAGTCAAGATTAAAATACTCGTTACACATTAGCAAAAAAGTAGCACAATTTGAACTACCTCCACCTAATCCTGCAAACTCAGGTATGTTTTTTTCCACTTTTACAGTGATTTGCTTAAATTCTTTTTCTAAATGTGGAAATTTATCTTTTAATAAAATATATGCTTTATAAATAGTATTTTTTTTAGTCTCGCAACCAAAAGTACCCTTCAAAGTAAAGTCTTCATTTTCTTCTTTTTCAAAAGAAATTAAATCAAATAAAGAATGAACTCTTACAAATCTAGATGCAAGAAGGTGGTAATTATCTCTTTTACCTGTAATTTTAAGAAAAATATTTACTTTTGCATATGATTTTTTTTGCACTATAATCTAACCTTATTTAGAACATATTTAACTTCTTCATTAATAATTTCAATTATACTAAAAAATTCATCAAATATTATAAGATATTTGCCATCTTCTTTGTATTCTAGAAAATCTAAAGATATTTTCTTACCTAAATCTAACCATTCTTTTGTTCCAGAATAATTATTTCTTTTAATATCTAAAAAGTCTAAAGGATTTAAATCTTTTTCATTCTCGTAAAAGAATTTACCTTCATTTAATCGTTCTAAATAAGATAATGTACCACATGAATTTAATCTCTCTAATAAAATTTGAGCTAAAGATCTAATATATGACCCTTCTGATACAGTTGATTCAAATGTTATAAAAGGATGAGAATATGAAATGAATTTAGTATCAATAATATTCATTGTCGATTCTTTCATTTTAAATTCTTTACCTTCACGTGCTAGTTCATAAGCTCTTTTGCCATCAATCTTTTTAGCAGAAAACTTAGGTGGAAAATATTTTATAGAACCAATTAGATTTTTAATTTCTTCTTTAATTTTATCTTCTGACAAAGTATCTTTTTCATTTATTGTATGAATATTTTCTAAATCTAAAGATTCAGATTCTGCACCTAACCAAATAGTAGTTCTATATGTTTTAGGAGTTTTTTCTAAATAATTAAATAGTTTTGAATATTGTCCAAAAGCTACAATTAAACATCCACTAGCAAATGGATCTAAAGTACCAGAAAAACCAGCCTTTTTATTTTTATATTTTCTTTTTATTCTATTTAAATAAGAGTTTGATGAAATAAACATAGGTTTTTTTACTACTAATAATTTATTCAAAGGCTCTTTATCGTAAAGTCGTACTTGCATTTTTTCTTCTTTTATTTTTATATTATTTTTTTTCAACAAATGATGAAAGGATATCTCTTTTTGATCCACCAAAATTTATTGTAAGTTTATATTCTTTTCCAGCTCTGCTAGACTTTTCAACTCTACCCATACCAAAGATTTTATGTAAAACTACATCACCTTGTCTAAAAGCAGAAGTTCTCTCAATCCTTAAAGAACCAGGTATTACACCAGATTCAGATAAAAACCTTGATTTTTCTAAACGTTCTCTTCTTCCTTTATAAAATCTAGAATGAACAAAAGAAAGAGTCAAATTATCCATAGCTCTAGTAAATGCTACATAACCTAATCTTCTTTCTTCTTCAATATTAGTTCCATCACCAATAAGCGGGAAAAATCTCTCTTCAAGCCCTATACAGAATAGATGTTTATATTCTAAACCTTTTGATGCATGTATACTCATCATTGAAATAGATTCATTAAACATTTTATCTTGTTCAGATTCTAGAGAGATTTCATTTAAAAAGTCTTCTAAATTCAAATGAGGGTTTTGTTTAAAATAATCTCTTATATATCCAGAAAACTCATCAATATTTCCTTTTCGCTCTTCTCCATCAGGCACGCTATCATAAGAAGACCTATAATCAAATGTATCTTCAAAAGCATCCAAAAATCTTATTTTAGAGTCTTCTATTACATCTCTTAGATCTAAAATTGAAGCTATAAATACTTTTAACGTTCTTGTATTCTTTTTACCAACAATAGCTACTAGTTCCTCATTTTCATAAGATTCAATTAAATTAAAAATAGGAATTTTTGTTTCAATAGATTTTGCTTCTAATTTATCTAAAGTTGTTTTACCTATTCCTCTTTTTGGTTTATTTACAATTCTTTTAAATGAGAAGTTATCATTTGGATTTGTAATAATTCTAAAATAAGCAATTAAATCTTTAATCTCTGCTCTTTCATAGAACTTCATTCCACCTATTAATTTATAAGGAATTCCAGCTTTATTAAAACCTTCTTCAAGTGACCTTGATAATGCATTTACTCTAAATAAAATTGCAATATCACTAGCACTTTCACCTGCAAGTAAAAGTTTTCTAATATCATTTACAAGTTTTCTACTTTCTTCATTTTCATCATTAGATTCATATACTTTTACTTTGTCACCTTTAAACCTTGTACCTCTTAAGCTTTTCCCTAATCTATCACGATTATGCTCAATTAATTGATTTGCATGGCTTAAAATAGTATCTGTTGATCTATAGTTTTCTTCTAGTTTAATTACAAGAACATTTTCATAATGTTCCGAGAAGTTTAAAATATTTTTTATAGTTGCACCTCTCCAACCATAAATACTTTGATCATCATCTCCAACAACACAAAGGTTGTTATGAGATGAACAAAGTATTTGTAATAATCTATACTGTAATTCATTAGTATCTTGGTACTCATCAACCATAATATATAAATATTTACTAGAAGTTTTTAGAGCTAATTCTTTATTTTGTTTTAAAATTAAATATGGCAATAATAATAAATCATCAAAATCTACTAAGTTGTTTTTTAATAAATATATTTCATATTTTTCGTAAACATCAGCTATTTGTTTATCAAGTTTTGATTGAGCTATATCTTTAATATCTGATACTGAAGAAATATTATTTTTAAATTTTGAAATCTCATTTACAACTAAAGCTGTTGTTAAATCTTTATCAATATTTTTAATAATTCTTTTTTTATCATCTGTATCAATAATAATAAAGTTATTTTTTCTATTTAATTCATGCATATTCATTTTTAAAAATAATAGACCAAATTTGTGGAATGTACATAACAATGGAGGAGTATTAATTAAATTAGGATTAATTAATTTAAAAGCTCGCTCTCGCATTTCAGCAGCTGCTTTATTTGTAAATGTTAAAGTTAAAATTGAGGCAGGATCTATTCCAATAGAAATTAGATAAGCCAATCTTGTAGTAATTGTTTTTGTTTTACCTGAACCAGCACCAGCTAAAATAAGTAAAGGACCATCAATATGTTGTGATGCTTTTTGCTGTGATTCATTAAGTGTAGATAGAAAGTTTTCAGACATTTGTACTCCAATAATCAATTATTATATCATATTTTTAATTAATTAATTAATTTAACTTTTATAAAAAAATGTTACTATTCTTATATAAAAAATAATATTTAAAAGGTTTCATATGCTTAACGACTTTTCAAAACTACAAACATTTTTAACAGTTGTTAAAGAAAAATCATTTTCTAAAGCATCTTCCAAATTAGGAATTTCACAACCAGCAGTTACGCAACAAATGAAATATATTGAAGATTATTTAGATGTTCAAATAATTTATAGAAAAAAGAATGGAATAAAACTTACAAAAGAAGGAGATATGTTATTCTCTATTGCTCAAAAAATACAAAGATGCATAACTTCGAGTGAAAAAGATTTATTAAAAATAATAAATAAAGACATTCCATTTATTTTTGCTACTTCATCTATTATTGGTAATTATATTGTTCCTAAATTTTTAAATCATATAAAAGATAATATTCATAATGATGTATTAATTGAGGTTTCTACTTCAGAACATTCTATAAATAAATTATTAGATAAAAAAGTTGATATGGCTTTAGTTGAAGAAATTATACCTAGTGATGATTTAATTTATAGAGAATGGAGAGATGACGAAATTGTTTTATTCTCAAATCAAAAACTTCCATTAAAAGTTAATGGAAAAGATTTATTAAAATACAACTGGATTTGTAGACCTTATGGTTCTCATACAAGAGGAATATTTAAAGAAGCCCTAGAAAAAGAAGATTATCCTAATTGTGAAGATTTTGAAATACAGACGGAAATAACTTCTTCTACTTCTATTATTCAAACTATTTTATGCTCACCTCAAGATGAAGAACCTACAGTTTCTATTATTTCAAAAGAAGCAATTGAAAATTATGTAAAATCTAAGGTTTTATTTGAAGCTAGAGTTGGAAAACAAATAATGAAAAGAAAATTATATATTGTTTATAGAAAAGATTCTAAAAATGATGCATTTATAGATAATGTAGTTTCTTATCTATTAAAAGTAAAATAACAAAAAACCCTAGGGTCTTTTGTTAAGATTTATATATGCTATTTTTTAACGAAATAATCTCCATCAAAACTTTCTAAAGCATAGTTTCTATCACCAATTGAATTTTTTAACTCTTCTATTGATAAATATTTTAAAGAATCAGCACCAATATAGTCTCGTACTTCTTCAACTGTTCTTGAAGATGAAATTAATTCTTCTTTATCTGGAGTATCAATTCCATAATAACAAGGAAATTTAATTTCAGGACTAGCAACTCTAAAGTGAACTTCTTTAGCACCTGATTCTTTTAACATTCTAACAATTCTTTTTGAAGTAGTTCCTCGTACAATTGAATCATCAATTACAAGTAAAGATTTACCTTCAATTAAAGATCTCATTGGTGATAGTTTAAGTTTTACTTTTAATGAACGCATTTCTTGAGTTGGTTCAATAAATGTTCTTCCAACATAATGATTTCTAATAATTCCATATTTAAAAGGTATACCACTCTCTTCTGCATAACCTAAAGCAGCAGGAACTCCTGAATCAGGAATAGGAATTACCATATCATATTTAATTGTTGAGTCTTTGTCATTTTGTGCTAGAGTTTTACCCATTTTTTCTCTTGTAGAATAAACAGTTTTTCCATCAATAACAGAGTCAGGACGTGCAAAATATACATATTCAAAAGCACAAGGTCTAAATTCAGGTTCGAATAATTGAATAGATTCAGGTTCAGCTTCACCATCAGTAAAAATCAACATTTCACCTGGGTTTATATCTCTGATAAATTCAGCATCTACTAGTTCAAATGCACATGTTTCAGATGCAACTATATATCCACCTGATTTAATTTTACCTAAAGATAATGGTCTAATTCCATATCTATCTCTAATTACAAAATGTTTTGATCGTGATTGAACAATAAAACAAAATGCGCCAATAGTCTTAGTTAAGGCTTCTTTAATTCTATCTCTTAATTTTTCTTGACTTGATTTAGCAATTAAATGTACTAAATTTTCAGTATCCATTCCAGATTGAAAAATAGCTCCATTATCAATTAATTCTTTTCTAACTTCATCTTTATTAATAAGATTACCATTATGAACAATTGACATTTCACCTAGTTTATACTTAGCATATACAGGTTGAGTATCATATAATGAATCTCCACCTGCTGTTGAATATCTGTTATGACCTATTGCCATATTTCCAACTAAAGCTTTTAAAACATCATCTTTAAAAACATCAGATACAAGACCTCTTTTTTTAATAGTAACCATTTTACCATTACAAGCAGAAATTCCTGTTGCTTCTTGACCCCTATGTTGCATTGAAAACAAAGCTAAAGAAGCTAGTCTCGCTGCATTTTCGTTACCGTAAATTCCAACTATTGCGCACATTTATTTTACCTTTTTGATTTAAAAAATAGAAAGTGAACCTCATGCATATTTACAATCTTTACTTCGTAAACAAAATATCTTTCTATTTTTTTATTAAATTACTTATATAGTACTAATTATAAACCTAAACAATCATTAATTGAATATAAACCAGCTTCTTGTTTAACTAACCAAATAGCAGCTTTTATTGCACCTTTTGAAAAAGTATTTCTAGTAGTAGCAGTATGATGAAGTTCTATAAACTCACCATCATTATATAATCCAACAGTATGACGTCCAACTATATCACCACCTCTTAAACTCATAACAGCAATTTCATCCTTAGATCTTACACCGATATCACCATCACGACCAGAAACTCTAACTTTATCTAAGTCTAAATTTCTAGCTTTTGCTGCTGATTCTGCTAGTGTTAAAGCAGTTCCAGAAGGTGAATCAACTTTATATCTATGGTGTTGTTCAACAATTTCAATGTCAAAATCATTTAAAGCTTTCGAAGCTAAAGTTACAAGTTTATTTAAAACAGCAACTCCTAAACTCATATTAGATGCATATAAAACAGGTACTTTTTTACTAGCTTCTATAAGTAAGTTTTGTTGATGTTTTGAAAAACCAGTAGTCGCAATAACTAAAGCTTTATTTGATTTACCCTCAACTATTAAAGTTAATAACTCTTCAGTAGCTGCAGGTGAAGAGAAATCAATAATAACATCAGATGAATCTAGTAAAACTTGAATATCATTAGTTACAATAGTACCTTCTGGCACATCTTTTTCTAATTTTTTAACAACATGACAAGCAGATAGTTTTATCTTCTCGTTATTTTTTAAATCATCAATTAATAAAGAACCAACTCTTCCTGTACTTCCAAGAATTCCTGTTTTTATCATGTTTTATCCTAAGTATTCAATAATATTAATAGCAGCAGTAGATCCATCACCAGCAGCACAAACAACTTGTTTTGAAGCTTCGATTCTAACATCACCAGCAGCATATAAACCTGGTACGTTTGTTCTCATACCTAAATCAACAATGATTTCACCTGCTTTATTAGTAGCACATAAAAAAGATCCATCTTCTTGTTTTAATGAATCATTTAATACATCACGTCCTACAAATACAAATACACCAGGAACTGGTAAGTCTCTGATTTCACCTGTAATTTTAGATTTAACTTTTAATCCAGTTACACCCATATTATCGCCATAAACTTCTTCAATATCACTATTTGTAACTTCTTCTATATTAGAAGCGGCTTTCATATGAGCAATAGTAGAAGGAGCTGCTCTATAAGTATCACGTCTATGAACTAAGTAAACTTTTGAACACATTTTTGATAAATAAACAGCTTCTTCTAAAGCAGTATCACCACCACCTATTACAGCAACTTCTTTACCTTTGTAAAAGAAACCATCACAAGTTGCACAAGTAGAAACACCTCGTCCAAATAATTTATCTTCTCCAGCAAATCCAGCACGACGAGGCACAGAACCTGTTGCTAATAATACAGATCTAGCTTCATGAGTTTTGCCATCAGCTAAAGTAAGTGTAAAGATATCATTTTCTTTTGTAACAGACATAACTTGATTCATTTCATGTTTAAGACCAAATCTTTTACATTGTTCAGGCCACTCTTCCATTAATGCCATTCCTGTTACTACTTCTATCTGACCTGGATAATTTTCAATTTCTGATGAAGTTGTAATTTGCCCACCAGGCATTCCCATTTCAAACATTGTAACATTCTCTAAACCACCTCTTGTAGCGTAAAGTCCTGCAGTTAGACCTGCTGGTCCTCCGCCTATGATTGCTAAATCTAACATATAAATTCCTTTTATTTTAATTTATATCAAATGAGTAAATAATTTACTTTATCTTTAAATAATTGCAATTATAATACTCAAATTTTATTAAACCCTTGGTTAATTTTTAACAAAGGATAATTTTTATCTTTTGATATTATTTATCGTATTAAACAGCAATCTTACTAAAATAAAGCTTTAATCAATAAGTATTAATTAAATTTAAGTTATTATTCCAAATCTAAAGGATGAGAATGGAAACATTAGACAAGTTAATATCAACAGCTTCAAGTATTATTTGGGGAGTACCTATGCTAGTTTTACTAGTAGGTACTGGTTTATATTTAACTATAAAATTAAAAGGAATGCAGTTTTGGATTTTACCACATGCATTCTCACTAATTTTTAAGAAAGAAGAAGGTGCTAAAGGTGATATTTCAAACTTTCAAGCATTAATGACAGCCCTTGCGGCAACAGTAGGAATAGGAAATATTGTAGGAGTAGCAACTGCTATTACACTAGGAGGTCCTGGAGCTGTATTTTGGATGTGGCTTACTGGAATCTTAGGAATGGCAACAAAATATTCAGAAGCTATATTAGCTGTAAAATATAGAGAAGAAGGAGCTAATGGTTTTAAAGGTGGTCCAATGTACTACCTAAGTAAAGGTGCTAATATGCCAAAACTTGGTTTTGCTTTTGCTGTTTTTACTATTTTAGCTTCATTTGGAATTGGGAATATGACTCAAGCAAATGCTATATCTCACGCTTTAAATGTACAGTTAGACATTGAACCTTGGGTTACAGGAATTGTTCTTTTAACTATTACATCATTTGTAATTTTAGGTGGAATTAAATCAATTGGAAAAGTAACTTCTATTTTAATACCATCAATGATATTTATATATTTAGGAACAGCTGTAGTTATTTTAGTTTTAAACTCTGATAAAATTTCTGGAGCTTTTGGTCTTATATTTTATCATGCATTTAACCCAATTGCTGCAGGTGGTGGTTTTGCAGGAGCTACAATAGCAGCAGCTATTAGATTTGGAATTGCAAGAGGAGTTTTCTCAAATGAATCAGGTTTAGGATCTGCTCCAATTGCAGCTGCAGCTGCAATTACTAATCAACCAGCAAAACAAGCACTAGTTTCTATGACACAAACATTTATTGATACACTTTTAGTTTGTACAATGACTGCTTTAATTATATTAATTGCTCCCTTTTGGCAAGAAGGTGTTAGTGCAGGTGAACTAACATTAAAAAGTTTTGAATATTTTTTAGGACCTATTGGTGCTTATGTTGTTGTATTAGCTACTGTATTATTTGGTTATTCTACAATTTTAGGATGGTCTTATTATGGTGAGAGAGCATTTGAATATATATTTGGTGATGATAAAATCAAAATATATAGAATTGTTTTTATATCATTTGTTTTAATTGGAGCTATGCTTGAATTAAAATTTGTATGGAATTTTTCTGATTTAGCAAATGGACTTATGGCCATTCCTAACTTAATAGCTTTACTTCTTTTATCAAAAGTAGTAACAAGCGAAACAGACAAATATTTTAAGAATAAATAGCTTCTAGCTATTTATTCTATTCTAACCGCTTTATTTAAAGAATATCCTAGACCTTTAACAATTACAATTGATTCAAAAGGTATCTTTTTTCTTAATCTTTTAATTAAAGCTCTAATATTAGTGAGATTTGTAATCTCGCCTTCCCAGACATATTCTTCAATCTCCGAATAAGTTGCTACATGATGTAAATTATTAGCAAAAAGTTCTAAAAATAAAATCTCTTTTTTTGTTAATTCTATATCTTTACTTTGATGATATAAAACTCTATTTTGGTAGTCATATTTATATTCAGAATCTAAAATAAGCATTTTTTTCTGATTTGCACATAATTTATTTACTTTTTGCATTAATTCAAAAATATAAAATGGTTTTTTAATATAATCATCACAACCTATTTCATAAGCTTTTTGAATATATTCTAAATCATGGTTAGAGGAAATAATCATGCAAGGAGTATCTTTATGATTCATTCTAATATATTCTAAAATTGAAATTCCATCAATTCCAGGTACGTTTATATCTAAAATAAAACATGAATATCCATTTTCTAAAGAAGAAAGGGCTTCTTCTCCATCATAAAAATTATCTACTTCATATGATTCTTTTTTTAAAGCTTGAGAAATTAAATTTGCTAATCTTTCATTATCTTCAAGTACTAGTATTTTCATCTTTTATTCCTATTTTAATTGTAAAACACGCGCCATTATCAATATTTTCAACTGATACTTGACCATCCATTTTATCTTCTATTATCATCTTGGTCATATATAAACCTAAACCATGACCTTCTGATTTTGTAGAGAAATAAGGCGTAAATATTTTTTCAAGATATTTTTTCTTTATTCCACCAGCATTATCTTTTATAAGTATAATTAAATTATTCTTTTCATTAAATATACTTATATTTATATTTCTATTATTAAAATCATGTTTTATAAGTTCATCTTTTGCATTGTTTATTATATTTAAAAAACTCTGCATAAATTCATTTCTATAACCATTAACTATTAATTTTGTATCTTTTTTAATGTTAATATTTATATTTATGTAATTATACTTAATATTATGATTTACAATATCTAACATAGAATTTATTGCTTCTTTAACACAAAAATCACTTTTATTATGTGAGGGTTTAATAAACTCTTGAAAATCATTCATTGTATCAGTCATATATTTAACTTGTTTCATAATATCACCAACATATGATTCTTTTTCACTTGAGGTAGTAGAAGACGAATAAAATATTTCTTGTGCAATTGTAGTTATCTCAACTAAAGGAGATTTCCACTGATGTGCAATTGAAGCAAATATTTCTCCAAGTTCTGCAAGTTTTGACTGTTGAAGCATATACTGCTGTTTTCTTTTTCGCTCAAGGGCCATTGCTCTCTCACTTGTAATATCAGTAAAAATAGTAACAATTCCTGAAGAATCTGTTTGTTTATCAAAATACTTAGCTTGTTTAATTAAATAAATTTTTTCATTTAATTTTTTATCTGAAAAACGAAAGTTTTTATCATTTTGATCTTTATGTTTATATAAAAAATCTAAAATAACTTTAACTTTTTTATTATCAGTTAAATCTTCTAATTTTTTATTATTTAACTCATCCGATGACATATTTATTAAATCACAAAACTTTGTATTAGTATCAATTATAATCCCTTTTTTATCTTGCCAGAAAATAGGACTTTCAATTGCATTTAACATTACATTATCAAAATGTATTCTCTCTTTTAGTATTTTTTCTAATTCAAATCTTTTATAAATATTTATAATTAATGCAAATATTAGAATTAACAAAAAAGGTGAGAATAAAAAAACATAATTTATTAAAGCTCTATTATTAGCAAAAAAAGTTTTATCTTTATTAACAAGCTTATATGTTCTTACATGTTTTAAAGGAGACAAATCAAATTCTTTTAACTTTTGATGATCAAATACATATTCTAAATCAGAAGAAACTTTAACCATAACTTGTGATGTATGAATAAATTCTAAAGCCATTTTTGCTGAGTTTCTTCCAAGTTTATTTAAGTTAACTATTCTTCCCCCTAAAGCACCTTTTGAGATAAAAATACTATCAGTTATAAAAACTGGAACTTTACTTGATTTGATAAATTCTGAAATTTTTATACTTTTATTTAATTTTCCATCAGTATTTTTATAAAATCTGATAAATAAAAGTGCTGATTTTTTTTGAAAAAAAGAGAATTTCTTTTTTAGTTCTTCTAAATTATTAGCTTTTAAATAAGTAATATTATTTATATTTTTATAATTGTCTTTAATTTCATTTATAATATTCTGTGAAATTTTAAAATCATTACTTGAATCATCAATAATATATAAGTTCTCTA
>JABSON010000270.1 GCA_013215915.1 Campylobacteraceae bacterium
CTATTATAAAAGATCTCAATATATTCAAACAACATTTCATTTGTTTTAGATTTATTTTTTAAACTTTCTTGATAAAATAACTCAGTTTTTAAAGTATGGAAAAAACTTTCAGCAACAGCATTATCCCAACAGTTCCCACATCTACTCATACTTTGAGTTATATTATTCTTTTTCAACAATTCTTTAAAAGAATTTGATGCATATTGTGTTCCACGGTCAGAATGAAATATTAATCCTGGATTAGGATTCCTATTTGTAATTGCCATTTCTAAAGCATCGATAATAAGGCTTGTTTTCATATTTTCATCAATTGACCAACCAACTACTTTTCGTGAGTATAAATCAATTACAGTGGCTAAATAAAGCCATCCTTGTGTTGTTTGAATGTACGTTATATCACCTACATATTTTTCATTTGGACTTGATGCATAAAAATTTCTATCTAATATATTTGGTGCTATTTCGTTGTTATGATTTGAATCAGTTGTATTAACAAATCTTCTTTTAATTTTTGCTTTTAGATTATAATATTTCATAATCTTTGTAATTCTTTTTCTTGAAACTATTACACCATAGTCATCTTCTAGCTCTTCTTTGATTCTGATAGTTCCATATGTTCGTTTAGACTTTTTAATATTTCTTTTACTAACTTATACAATTTAACATCAATTTTATAAATATTTGAGCCATTAAAAAGCCAAGAATAGTAACAACTTTTGCTGACATTTAATACTCTACACATCAAGTATATAGGGAAGTTCATACGATTCTTATTTCTCCACGCATATTTTACAGAACTTCTTTTGCAAAGTATGCTGTTGCTTTTTTGCGCGAAGCCTGCCCTCATATAATAAGAAATGCCTTAAAAGGCTATAATTAAAATAAGAAGAGTACCTTAGCATATCGATCTGCCCCTGAGACCAATTTATTGAGTCTGTCCTCAAGTCAGATAGCTAAACTACAAATTTGAGTGGTAACTAAGTCGGATATTTCCAGACTGAATTTTATGAGGTGAAATTAGGTTTAGTAGCTAATCAGGTAAAGGAAACCTTTACCCTAACGAACTCTTCTAAAACTAGGAGGTTCTTATGTTTAATTATATCGGAATAGATGTATCAAAAGCAACATTACAAGTTTATATTCCCATCTCAGATGAGAATATTAGTATAGAAAATAGTAAAAAATCTCTTATCTCTTTATATTCAAAATTGAAAAAATATTATAAAAAAGAAATTAAAGATTTGGTTATAATATTTGAACCAACAGGTTCATACTCAGCACTACTTAAACGATTTTGTTTTGAAAAAGACATTTATGCTTTTATCATAAATCCAAGACAAAGTTCAAACTTTGCAAAGGCACTTGAAAATAGAAGTAAAAGTGATATTATCGATGCGAAAATGCTCTATAAATTCCATGTCATGCTATCAGATAATGACATCGCAGTACCTATCATAGATAGCGTACAAGAAGAGCTTTCAGAGACTTTGACATACTATAAATTTATTCAAAAACAAAGAGTTTCATTCTCAAATCATTTAGAAGCATTGGAAGCAAAAGATGGAAGTATTATCATTGTAAAGAAGCTTAAAAAGGAAATTAAACATTTAAAAGATGAAGAGATAAAAGTGGTTTCAATCATGAAATCACTTGTAATTTCAGATGACTCTATGAAACAAAAATTTGATAACATCACTTCAATCGTAGGAATTGGTGATAAAGCTGCTATTGTCTTAATGCATCTTTTTATAACCTATCCAGAATCTAACAGGCAAGAAATTGTTGCCCTCAGTGGTTTGGATACAATTGAAAATACTTCAGGAACATCCATTCAAAGACGAACCCGAATATCCAAAAAGGGCAATTCGATATATCGTAGTGTATTATTTATGCCAGTACTCTCAGCAATTCAACATAATCAATATATGAGAAGATTTTATGATAGATTAAAAGAAAATGGTAAACATTCTACTGTTGCTCAAATTGCAGTTATGCGTAAAATGATTTTAATTGCTCATTCATTGTATAAAAACAATGTCAAATTTAATGATTTAACTTATGAAAAAAGTATTGGAATTTAAGCTGTTTTTAACGTGGTAACTTGGGGTATAATATGTCACGTTCTTGTTTTGCTATTTTTAACTCACGTCTAAGACGTTTGACTTCCACTTCTAATGGTTCATTAGTAGTAGATAATGATTCTCTTGTTGGAATATCATGAGCTTTCTTATAATCTGTAACCCAATGATATAATGTCTTTGAGTTTAATCCTAAATCTTCTGCAACTTGAACAACACTTTCATTATTGTTTAAAATTAACTGTACGGTTGAATCTTTGAATTCTTTACTATATTTCATGTTTAACCTTTATTCATTTATTTTATCTCAGAATTGATAAATTCCGAGTATGAATTCAGGTTACCACTCCAGATTAAGAGAAGAATATTTGAATAATAAAGTTAAACTTTAGAATAAGAAACATAGTATAATTACTAAAAACCAGGATTTCTAAATGAAAAGATTACCTATACTTTTACTTACAAGTTTATTTTTTAGTATTTTGTTTTCATCTGAAATAATTAGCTCAAATGAATCTTCAAACTATATATCATTAAATATTAAAAAAACTCTCCCCAAAGACTTAGATTCTTCATATAAAAAGTATTTTAATAGATATGCAAAAATAACAGCTTATAATGGCAAACATATATACATACTTGCCCAAAAGACTATTTCAAATGAACAAATATTAAGAGTGAAAAATGTTTTATCCCATTATCTAAAAAACTATGAAGGCTCAGTTTATGGTTCAAATAAAAAAGAACTAATTAATCAAATGGCTAATAATCAAGCAAGAATACTTTTACTTGATGGAGAAGACAATGGAGAGAATCCAGCAGGGGAATTAGATGGACAACCTTTATATAAGAACGAAATACAAGTTGAGGGCGGAAAGTGGTATATATCTCAAGACTATGAGCATAGAGATGCTACATTTGAAGAAATATTACACTTAGTTCATGATAAAGGTATAGGAGTTGATGGTGCTAATTCTTATTCTGGTGTATTAAAGAATTTCCAAAAAGAAATAAGATTAGCTCAAGTTTATGCTTTAAAAAATAAGATCTGGGGAATAGGCTATGAAAATAAAAACTGGATAAATGAATTAAGAGATGAAAACTCTTTATCTCAAGAATACCTAGCCTCTTTAATTGATGCCTATTATGGATTATGGGGTTCATGGGAAGGAAACTCAAGTATGTGGGGAATATATTCCCCAAAAGATAGAGAAGATATAATAAAAAAAGATATTTTAGGAAATAAAATCTTAAATAATAAATTCTTCCATTCTTATCTTACTTATAATGCAAGAATAGATGCAAGTTTTAAAGGAACATTTTTTTTAGAATTTAATAAATCTATTCTTTATACGTCTCATTCTAGATATTTAAAAGATATTACTTTATTAGGTAAGAATAATACAAAAGTTAAAGTAAATGAATTAGATAATTATATTACTGGAAATAAAGGAATAAATACTGTTATATTTTCTGGAAAATATAATGAATATATTATTAGAAAAAAAAATGAAATTATAAT
>JABSON010000271.1 GCA_013215915.1 Campylobacteraceae bacterium
TACAAAAATAATCTTTTTGTCTTTAGTTTTTAAAGCATCTTTAGCATTATTTAATACATTAATAATAACTTGCATTAATTCATTCTCAACAATATTTAAATCACAAAAATGTATGTCTTTAATTATAACAATATCACTTTGAACATAAGAAGAAGAAGTTATTAAAAATACTTTATTTATAATTTCATTAATATTACAATCAACTAATATATTATTAGGTTTTATAAAATTTGTAAAATCATCAATAGTTTTAGACATATAATCTAATTGAACTTTACAATTCTTAACATCTTCATTTATTTCTTCTTTATTCATATTAATACAATTATCTCTCAAATAATACATTATTAAAGAAATATTATTTAAAGGCTGTCTCCACTGATGCGCAATATTAGCAATCATTTCACCCATCGCAGACTTTTTACTTTGTTGGGCTAAAGTTATGTTTTGTTTTTCAATTTTTTTATTAACTTCGTCTATTTCTTTTTTTAAAGTAATATCTTGCATAATTGATGTATAAAATAAAAAATTTCCATTATCATCATATTCTTTTGTTAAAGAACAAAATAAATAATAAACAGATGAGTCTTTTTTATAATTTTTAATTTCACCACTCCAAGTATTATGCTTTTCTAGATATTTAAAAATTTTTTCATTAAACTCAATTTCTTCTTTATTTAAAATAAGAATTTTATGTTTTTGTGCATATAGTTCGTCAATAGAATAACCAGAAATACAAGAATAAAGTTTTGAGATAAAAGTAAGTTCCCCACGTTCATTACTTTGAGTTGAAATAATGTTATTATCATAAGAACCTAAAAGGTCTTTCATATTTTTATTTAATGAATTAACAATTTTTTTATTTTCTTCTAATGATTTAATATTTGAATAAGATCTAAGTGATGTATAAATAGATGTTAATAATTCTGTAGAATCAAGTTTTGCTTTTTCTTTATAATCATTTATTGCATAATTTTTTACAACATCAAGTTTAGGAATTAAACCAGCCTGCCCTGTTCTTAAAATAATTTGAGTAGTATTATTATGAAGTTCTTCTCTTAATTTTTGAGCAACTACTAAACCAGCATCATCACTTTCCATAATAATATCTAATAATACTAATGCTATATCATTCTCTTGTTTTAAGACTTCTAATGTTTCTTCTGCACTAAAAGTAGAAATGATTTCTAAATTTTTATTTTCAAAAACAAAATCTTTTAAAACAATTTTTGTTAATGTATGCACATCTTCTTCATCATCTGCAATAATGATTTTCCAAGATTTTAAATCTTTATCTTTTGTTCTAATTTCTTTATTAAAATTAATCATAATTTTTCCTTGTATCTTCAATCTATGATAGTATTGAAATAAATATATTTATTATTATAGCATTTGCAATGTCAATAAAAAAGGCTCCAACTAAAGGAACAACAATAAACGCTTTATGAGAAACCCCATATTTTTTTGTAACAGCTGTCATATTTGCAATTGCCGTGGGTGTAGCTCCCATAGCAAGTCCAGCGTAACCAGATGCAATAACTGCTGAATCATAAGATTTTCCTAATAATTTAAATACTACAAATATTGAAAATAGTATAGTAAATATAACTTGCATAATTAAAACAACTACAAGAGGAAGAGCTAAATCAACTAAAGTCCATAATTGTAAAGACATTAAAGACATTGCTAAAAATAAACCTAAAGCTAAATCTGATATTAAAGGGAGACTAGGATTACTTGTAGGCCAAGGAATTCCTTTAAAGATAAAAGGAATTGTATTTGTCATTATAATTCCAGAAAATAAACAAGTTACAAACATAGGTAATTGAATATCATAAATTAATAAAAATGCATGCAGCCTTGTACCTAAACCAATACAAATACTTATAATAAATAAAACTATAAGCATAGAATCAACTGAAATAACAGTATCGTCAATATTATATTTAATTCCTACAGTTAAAGGTGCATTTTCTTTAGAAGGTTTTAAATTATGTTTTTTTATTAAATAAGAAGCTATAGGACCACCTATTAAACCTCCAAATACTAAACCAAATGTTGCACAAGCAATTCCTATTTCTAAGGCATTTTTTATATTATAATCATTAATAAATGATTCAGACCAAGCAATTGTGGTTCCATGTCCACCTGATAAAGAAATTGATCCAGAAATTAAACCAAGATAAGAGCTTTGATTAGTTAGATTAGCAACACTTATTCCTGTTAGATTTTGAATAAAAAGAAAGATTATTGCTAAAATCAATAAAATGAACAAAGTCTTTCCACCTCTTATTAAAGTGGAAAACTTAGCAGATAAACCTATAGTTGTAAAAAAAACAATTAATAAAGTATCACGTTGATCTAAAGAAAAAGATATAATTAAATCAAAGTAAAAATATATTAAACCAAAAAATATAGAAGCTAAAACTCCTCCTGTCACTGGCTCAGGTATATTATATTCTCTAAAAAATAATATTTTTTTATTTAAGTACTTACCTAAAAAAAGAACAAATATGGCAAGTATAAGCGTTTCTCGTGCGTCTAATATCATTATTACCTCAGTTATATATATTATTATTTTAAAAATTATTCGAATTAAACATATAAATAGCTGAATTATTATTTATTTTAATCACTCTTTTTTTCCAAATACTTAGAAAGAATAGTATGTAATAATTTTAAATCTAAAGGTTTAGATAAATACTCATTCATACCTTCTTTTATAAATCTATTTTTATCATCTTCTTGTGCATTTGCAGTTAAAGCAATAATAATATTTTCTTTTAATAAATTATTCTTTTCATATAATCTTATCTCTTTTGTAGCTTCTAGACCATTCATATTTGGCATATTCTCATCCATAAAGATTAAATCATAAGATGATTCTTTAACAGCCTCAAGAGCTTCTAAACCATCGTTAACAATTTTTACATTTATTTCTAAATTATTAAATGTAATCTCCATTAAAAATTGATTTGTTATATTATCTTCAACTAATAATACTTTTCCATTATATTTATCATTTAAATAATCTTCAGATAAACTTTCTTTTATACTAAATGAATTCTCAAAAGAAATAGAAAAAAAGAATTTACTTCCTTTATTTACTTCACTCTCTAGTTCTAATTTTGAGTTAAATAATGCAACTAGTTTAGAACATATTGCTAAACCTAAACCAGTTCCACCATATTTTCGTGTTATAGTATCATCAACTTGAGAGAATGATTCAAAAATAGTTTTTTGTTTATTTCTTGGAATTCCTATACCATTATCTTCAACACTAATATATAATTTATCATCTAGCATTGATATATTTAAATTAATTTCACCCTTAATATTAGTAAATTTAATTGCGTTTGATAACAAGTTTATAATTATTTGTTTTAATCTAAATTTATCACTCATAATAAATTCAGGAACTAAATCATCAATTTTAATATTTAAATTTATGTTATTATTTTTTATATCTCTAGATATTCGAAATTGTTAAAGTTGTTAAACTTGACAAATTTGACACCTTCAGTTGTAAAAAATAGGATCTCTTGGCGGTAAAATAAAATTTGACCCGGAAAGCTGATATACAGTTTATGAGATGC
>JABSON010000272.1 GCA_013215915.1 Campylobacteraceae bacterium
ATTTTTCTTATATAGTATTACCTTTATATGGAAAGATTTAAAATTATTATTTAGATTTAATTTGATTCTGTATAGCTTATTTTTTTATTTTATCCAATCAGTTAATATTTTAAATACTTGGAAGTAAAATAATATGTACAAAGAATTAGAACTGTAACAATATTAGTAAAAATATTTTGTAAAGATCAATAAAAATTCATAAATAAGACTTTTGAAGTAATTGCAATATTATCTGAAAAAGGTATAAAAATTGGCTCTTCTAGCCTAGGTAGGACATATAATTTAAATATTTAACAGTACACTTTGAAACTCAAATGTTACAAATAAAAATGACTGCTAAGATAATTAGACTATTATCCTGTTTAGAGTTAGCATATCATTTCATTAAAGATAATAATAGATAAATATAAAAAGGTATTAGAAATTGAAAAAAAAAATAGCAATAGTTGTAAATAATTCATGGTATGCATGGAATATGAGAGCAAATTTAGGTTTTGCTTTTCAAAAAGAAGGTTATGAGGTTGTTTTTATATCTCCTTGTGATGCCTATAGTGAAAAGATAAAAGAACATTTTTTTTATGAAGATATCAATATTAATTCAAAAGGTACAAACCCATTTGAGGATTTAAAAACTATTTATAACTTTTATAAAATATATAAGGAAGTTAAAGCAGATATTATTCTACACTATAATATTAAACCAAATATATATGGAACTATAGCAGCTAGTATGTTAAATATTCCAACAATAAATAACATAGCAGGCTTAGGTACTTTATTTATAAAGCAAAATTTTATAACAAAAATAGCAAAATGGCTTTATAAATTTTCCCAAAAAAGAGCAAGTAAAGTATTTTTTCAAAATAATGATGATTTTAAAATCTTTGTTGATGAAAAATTAGTAGAAAAAAATAAATGTGATATTTTACCTGGTAGTGGTGTTGATATTAATAAATTTATGCCAATTGAAAAAGATGAAGATGGAATATTTAGATTTTTAATAGTATCTAGAATGTTATGGGCTAAGGGTATTGAAGAATATGTTGAAGCTGCAAAGATTATAAACAAAAAGTATAATAATATAGAATTCCAACTTTTAGGACATCTTGATGTTGATAGTCCTACTGCTATATCAAAAGAACAAATGGATATATGGGTTAATGAGGGAATTGTAAACTATCTTGGGATTAGTGACAATGTAAAATATGAAATATCAAAAGTTGATTGTATGGTATTACCTTCATATTACAGAGAAGGTACCCCTAGAAGTTTACTTGAAAGTGCAAGTATGGAAAAACCAATTATCACTACTGATAATGTTGGGTGTCGAGATGTCGTTGATGACGGTATAAATGGATATTTATGTGAAATAAAAAATGCTAAAGATTTAGCCAGTAAAATGGAAATGATGATAAGTATGACTAGTGATAAGAGAAAAGATATGGGTAAATCTGGCAGAAAAAAAATCGTTAAAGAATTTGATGAAAAAATCGTTATAAAAAAATATTTACAAAGTATAAAAGAGATTTTAAATTAATGACAAATATATTATTGACAGGTTCAAATGGATTTGTAGGGAGTTATTTTAAAAATAAGTACAGTGGAAAATATAATCTGAATACTTTTAGTTTTCTGAATGATAATTTAGAAGATTTAAACTTATCAAATACAAATGTAATAATCCATCTTTCAGCATTAGTTCACCAAATGGATGGAGCTAGTAAAGAAGAATATGAAAAAGTAAATGTAACTCAAACACTTTATTTAGCAAATAAAGCTAGAAAAATGGGAGTTAATCATTTTATATTTATGAGTACAGTTGCAGTATATGGTTTAAAAAGTGGAGTAATAGATAATAATAGTAAATGTAATCCTTTTAGTGATTATGGCAAGAGTAAATTGAAAGCAGAAAAAGAACTTTTAAAATTAAATAATGCTGATTTTAAAATATCTATAATTCGTCCACCTATTGTAAATGGATACAATGCTCCAGGTAATATGAAAAGTTTAATAAACTTGATCAAAAAAGTACCTATTTTACCTTTTGGAAATATTCAAAATAAACGAAGTATGGTATATGTAGGTAATCTTTGTCATTTAATTGAAGAAATAATAGTACAGAATAAAGTAGGTATATTTTTGGCTTGTGATGATAATCCTTTGAGTACAACAAAACTGTGCGAACTAATATCTAAAAGTTTAAATAAAAAAGTATATTTAATAAAGATACCTTTTTTTGAAAGTTTATTACACCTTGTTAAACCATCATTTCAAAAAAGACTATATGAAAGTCTAGAAATAGATAATAGAAAAACTAAAAAAATCTTAAATTTATCAAATCCTTTTAGTGTAGAAGATAGTATAAATTTTATGATAAAAGGTACTAAATGATTTACATAATATTATTGATCCTCTCATTTTCACTAACATTCTATATAAAAAATTATGCTATTAAAAAATCATTAGTAGCAGAGGTAAATGAACGAAGTTCTCATACTGTAGCTACACCACATGGTGGGGGAATAGCTATTGCTATTACTTGGTTTATTGGGCTTATTTATTTAAACTATACAAATGAGATAGACGCAACTTTATTTTATGCTTTACTGATTGGTATTGTTATATCTATTGTTAGTTTGTTTGATGATATTTATGAGCTTAGTCCAAAATTTAGATTATCGATACAATTGGCTGTTGCTATTGGAGGTATATCAGTTCTTGGTGGATTAAATACTTTGAACTTTGGAATATTTACTATTGAGAATCAAATAGTTACAAATACAATAGCTGTAATTGCTATTATTTGGTATATAAATCTTTATAATTTTTTAGATGGTATAAATGGGTATGCCGGATCTGAAATAGTATTTTTATCACTTGCTGGGTTTTTGATATTTAGTGGAGATCATTTTATAGTACTAGGTGTTGCAACTATTGGATTTTTATATTGGAATTGGAATAATGCTAAAATATTTATGGGTGATGTCGGTAGTACACTTTTGGGATATAATGTTGGGATATTTACTTTATATTATACAAATCAAGAGCCATCCAACTTGTGGATATGGATTATTCTTTTTGGATTGTTTTGGTTTGACGCAACGTATACACTTATAAGAAGAAAACTAAATGGTGAAAAAATAAGTGAAGCACATAAAAAACATGCTTATCAAAGACTAAATCAAAGTTCTTGGAGCCATTATAAAGTTACTAATTACTCTATTGGTATTAATATATTATTATTTTGCATAGTATATTTTATATCAAATATCGCTATTGCATTTATTATTTCAATAATTTTATTATATTTAGTAATGAAATTTGTGGATAAAAAGAAAAGGTTTTAACAATGAGACTTTGGGATAAAAGAATTTTAAACTTTTTAGTAATAATATTTTTAACTGTTATTACTTTTTTGTGGTCATTTTTTATATTTAAATTACCATATGATTATTCACTAATATTAATCGTA
>JABSON010000273.1 GCA_013215915.1 Campylobacteraceae bacterium
CGACATATCTTTTACTATATTATTAAAGAGATCCCTATTCTTTTAATAATATAGTTTAAGATGATAAATTCTAATACTTATAATTATGTTTTAATCTGTAAATGAAAAACCTTGCTTTTTATAATTTTCTTCAACTTTTCTAAAATATATATTTTTATAAAAATATGCAGTTTGTTCACAATATGATTGTAAATAATCCATATTATGATCTACTCTAAATTTTTTCATTTGTTTTTCATAAAGAAGAACACCCTCTTTTACTTTTTCATCATTATATTTATCATCAAATGAAAAACTATCAATTGGAACTCTAGGTTTTAAAGGAGATTCATTAGCTTCTTTTGTAGGAATACCTATAGTTGTAGCTACAATTGGAAATGTTTTAGAAGGAAGTCCTAATAATTTTATAATAGCTTCAGGTTCATTTCTAATAGCTCCAATAGCTGTTGTACCATAGCCTAAAGACTCAGCAGATACTTGTATAGCATTTAGCATTATTCCTGCATCTACTGCGCCTACAAGTATTCCTTCTGCAGAATTATCAATAAGGTGCTTTTCGCCAGTTTGTTCAACTGCAAAAATAGTTCTATTAAAATCAACAACAACAGTAATAAATACATCAGCTGTAGCTATTTGTTCTTGTCCACCACAAAGTTTAGCAATTTGCTTGATTTTTTCTTTATCTTTTGTATATACTAAAGATATTTGTTGCCCATTAATTGAGGTAGGACATCTTTGTGCAGTTTTAATAATAAGATCTAGATCATCGTCACTTACACTTTCACCTGTGAATTGTCTTATAGATTTTCTATTAGATAATTGTTTAATAATTTGATTCATCTCGACTCCTAAATTTTATAAAATTAACTATATTCAAAATAATTAGTTTTTCATTTCTAATAATACAGATAACATACTTAAATATACCTTACATTACTTTAGGTAAGTAAGGATAATAAATTATCAATTGATAAAAGGTTTTATTTATATAATACGAGAAGAATTTAATTGTAAAACTACCTTTTTTAAGATAGTTTTACAAATATATTAATTAAACTTCATCTAGTTTTATTTTAAACTCTTCATTAAGTTTTTCAAGTTCATTTTGAAGTAAATTTAAACGAGATTGTGTTTTAGTTTTTTCAGGTCCACTTAATTCTTCAAGTAAAGCTATTTCTTTTTTAATTGGTGATGTGATTTTACTTTTTTCTGTAACAATAAGAGCTCTTAGTTTTTTAATCTCTTTTTTGTTTCTTTTTGGTTTTACAACTTTTTTCTTAGTATCTTCAACATCATCATCCCAACCAATATTCTCTAAGAACTGATCATAAGTTCCATTATAATAGTCAGCACCATCATTTGTAAAGATTATTAATCTATCACAAACAGCTCTTAATAACTCTTCTGAGTGAGTTACAATTATACAAGAACCTTCAAAAGCTTTAATAGCATTTGTAAGTGCTTCAATTGAGTCAATATCAAGGTGATTTGTAGGCTCATCAAGAAAAAGAAGATTTACATCTTTTGCTATAATTTTTGCTAACATTACTCTAGATTTTTCACCACCTGAAAGAAGTGATATTTTTTTCTTAGCATTATCACCTGAAAACATCATAAGTCCACAAATACTTCTAATACGAGATTCTTGAAGTCTATGATTCACAGAATAAATTTCATCCATTACTGTGTTATTTTCATTAAGATGATTAATATTAGTTTGTCCAAAATGACCAAAAGAACATGCTGGGTGATAAGTTGCAGTTCCACTAACTGCTTCTAATTCTTCTGCAATTGTATTTAATAAAGTAGATTTACCTTTACCATTTTTACCTATTATTCCAATAGTCTCACCACGTGATAGTGCAAAAGATATGTCTTTAAAAAGTAAATTGTCTGGCGTATATCCAAAACTTAGATCTTTTACTTCTAGTAAAAATTTAGCCGAAGAAGCTTTATAGTTAAAATCAAATTCTAAAGTAGTATCATAATTAATATCTTCTAAAATTTCCATTTTATCTAAAATCTTAACTTTTGATTGTGCAAGTGCTGAAGTTGAAGCTCTTGCTTTGTTTTTAGCAATAAATTCTTCAAGCTCTTTAATCTTTTTCACTTGTGCAATTTTTTGTTTTTCATGATGTTCATCATTTGCTTTAATTTGCTCAAAAAACTTTTTAGTTCCACCTTCAATAATGAAAGCACTTTTTCTAATAATTCCTAAAGTATGAGTACAAACACTATCCATAAAATCTCTATCATGAGTAATTAAAATTACTTCACCAGTGAAAGTTTTTAAAAATGCTGTTAACCATCTAATTGATAAAATATCAAGGTAATTTGTAGGCTCATCCAATAAAAGCATATTAGGTTCAGTTAATAGAAGTTTTGCAAGATTAATTCTAATTTGAAATCCACCAGAAAATGAATTTGGTTCTTTATCAAAATCATCCATTGAAAATCCAAGACCTAATAGAATCTTTTCAGCTTTGTAAATATCATATTTATCATCTTCACTTAATGCAAGTGCAGTTTCTTCAATTAATGTTTTTTCATCAAATTGAAAATATTGTTTTAATGTCCCTATTGTATATGCTTTAGGAAATTTAATTTCACCACCATCTTGATGTTCTTCACCTAAAATAAGTTTAAATAAAGTAGATTTTCCAGTACCATTTCGCCCTACTAGACCTATTTTGTCTCCTGCATTTAATCTAAGATTTAGCCCATTATACAGTTCACCTGTTGGGTAACTTTTCGATATATTTATTAATTCAATCATAATTCTCTTTTTTGTGTTTTTCTTTTCGCGATTATATGATATCAAGAGTTATAAGCTCATAAAAAATAGAAAGAATTTAAGAAAAAAATATTTAATAAAGCTATCAAAACTATATATTTAAGATAAAGTGGGAAAGCTAGTAATAAATAATAGGTATTCTAAAAGTAAATTAGTCTAGGAATAATTCCTAAACTAAAGAATGATTAATTAGATAATAATCTATTTTATTTTTGATGATATAAACCATCTTTAGCATTAAATTTTAAATATCGTTCCATATTAAAAGATTCTTTTTTATCCAATTTTGAAAGACGTTTCATTATTTCAAAATAACTGCTCCATTCTACTTTAGAATATTTACTAACTACATATTCAGTATGGCATTGCGTACACATTTCCAAATAGAAATCTTTATCTTTACTCCAAACTTTATCTTTATCTTCACTTAGATTATTTATACTTATGAATCCTTCTAATATAATATCTTTATTAGATTCTTTATATTTAAATGAATTTAAAAATTCTCCAATTTTTATTTCTTTCAAAGAAGTTGAAAAAAGCTCATTTTTGTATAAATAGGCGTTAAAGCTAATTTTTATTCTTTTATCTTCTTTTTTTAAAAGTTTTACTGGTATTCCTAAACTTAAGTTTGCTATTTTTATATCTTTGTCTATTAATGGGGT
>JABSON010000274.1 GCA_013215915.1 Campylobacteraceae bacterium
ATAATTATGTAAAACTTGTTGATTATATAGCTTATGATGAATTTTTCAGTAAATATACTATATTAAATGCTAAAGATGGCATTAAAGTAGAATCTGCTGTAAAGAGATATTATCCTTATAAAAAAGTAGCTTCTCATATTATTGGTTATGTTGGAAAAGCTTCTAAAAAAGATATGAAAAAAAATCCTTTATCAAAATATTCTTCAATTATTGGAAAAAATGGTTTAGAAAGATATTATAATAATAAATTACAAGGTAAACTTGGATTTAAAGATGTAAAAGTAAATGCTTTAAATAAAGAAATAAAAGTTCTAAATGAAAAAAAAGCAAGTATAAATAATAATGTAAAAATAAGTATAGATATTGAATTACAAAAATATGTTCATAAATTATTTGGAGATAAAAGTGGATCCATCATTGTAATGGATGTAAATAATGGTGAAGTATTAGCTGCTGGTTCATTTCCAGAGTTTGATAATAATATTTTTGTAGGTGGTATTTCTCATAAAGAATGGAATATTTTAAAAAATGATTTAAATCACCCTTTTACAAATAAAATAGTAAATGGTTTATATCCTCCTGGATCTGTTTGGAAAATGGGTGTTGCCTTATCATTTTTAGAAAATGGTATTGATCCTTCATATACAGTAAATGATAAAGGTTCAGTAAAACTAGGAAAAAGATATTTCAGATGTTGGAAAAGACATGGCCATGGAAAAGTAAACTTTACAAAAGCCTTAGCTCAAAGTTGTGATGTATTCTTTTATACAGCAAGTCAAGAAGTTGGAATAAATGCAATTGCAAAAACTATGAAAAAGTTAGGATTTGGGCAAAGAACTGGTTTTGATCAAATAAATGAATTTGTAGGAAATAATCCAGATAAAGAATGGAAAAGAAAAAGATATAAAAGATCATGGGTAAAAGGAGAGACTGTAATTTCTTCAATTGGACAGGGATATACCTTAACAACTCCAATTCAAATAGCTAGATACACAGCATTTTTAGCAACAGGGAAATTACCTAGACCACATTTATCAAAAGATAATTATGCAGAACCTATAGATTTGCAAGTTAATAACGAATATTTAAAAATAATTAGAAAAGGTATGTATGATGTTGCTAATAATAAAAAAGGAACAGCATTTAAACATGTAAGATTATCAAAAATTAAAATGGCTGCAAAAACAGGAACTGCACAAGTAATTTCAATTCCTCAATCTGATAAAAAAAGAATGAAAGAAAGTGATTTAGATTATTATCATAGATCACATGCTTGGTTAACATCTTACGCACCCTATAAAAAACCTCAGTATTCGATTACTATCTTAGTTGAACACGGAGGTCATGGTGGAAGTGCTGGTGGTAAAATTACGGCTAAAATATATAATAAATTAATTGAACTAGGTTATATAAAAAACAATAATTAATAAATTATTGTTTTGACCAAACTTCTGGTAATTTAGAAGGAAGTTCTCCAAACCATTTTTCATATATATTTGCATAAGTTCCATCAATAACTGAATCAGCAATTGCTTCGTTTATAGCATCTAAAAAATTAGATTCATTTTCAATTATACCAATTCCATAAGGTTCATATGAAAATGTTTTAGATAATACTTTTAGCTGTCCATCACTATTTTTAGATTGTAAAATACACCAAGATAAATCTGTAGTAATAGCATCAATATGTCCACCTTTTAATGATCTTAGTGCTTGTGGATATTCATTAAATAATATAATTTTTGATTTTGGAAAAAGTTTTTTAAAATTGTATGCAGAAGTCGAGCCCCTTATAGCCCCTACTTTTGATTCTTTTAAATCTTTAAAAGTTTTTTTTGCATCTTTTTTATCAACTAATAAAGCCTGTCCATCAAAAAAATAAGACATAGAAAAATCAATTTCTCTATCTCTTTTAAATGTATGAGTCATTGACGCTGCTAAAATATCAACCTCACCTG
The DNA here is from genome assembly GCA_013215915.1 of Campylobacteraceae bacterium. Lineage (GTDB taxonomy): Bacteria > Campylobacterota > Campylobacteria > Campylobacterales > Arcobacteraceae > NORP36. The sequence continues at coordinate 1,959 of JABSON010000274.1, forward strand.
CTTTTAATAGTTTAATTCTATTAGCCGAAGTTACTTGTTTAAATTTAACATCTAAATCAAGTTTAGTGGCAATATATTTAATTAGATCAATGTCAAAACCGTCAACTCTTCCTTTTTCATTCACAAAACCAAAGGGTTCATAATCATATTTAACCCCAGCTAATAAAAACTGTTTGTCTTTTAAAATCTCTAACTTATCAGAAAAAACAGATGTAAATAAAAAAAGTAGAAATAATATTGTTTTCATAAATTACCTTTATATTGTATATTTATTATATTAACAGAAATTACATAAGATTTAATCAACTTTAGGATAAAATTGCAATATTTATTTTAGGAAATTATTTGAACATCATATTATCAATTATTTTATTATCTTTATCTATCTTTGCAGCTGATCAAGCTCCAATGATTAGTTTGTCAGTTTCAGCAATTGAAGAACCAGCTCAATTTGTAAAAACAATTAATATAGTAATCATTTTAGCCCTATTTGCACTTGCACCAACGCTATTATTAATGGTAACTTCATTTACTCGATTGATTATTGTATTCTCACTTTTAAGACAGGCTATGGGTTTACAACAAACTCCACCGTCGCAAATTATTATTTCATTATCATTAATATTAACAATATTTATTATGGAACCATATGCGCAAAGATCTTGGGATAATGCAATTGTTCCTTATATGGAAGAAACAATAACATATCAAGAAGCTTTTGCAAAAGGTGTTAAACCTTTTAAAGAATTTATGATAAAAAATACAAGAGAATCAGATTTAGCTCTTTTTTATAGAATTAAAAAAGAAAAGAATCCTGCTAATATTGATGATGTAGCTTTAACTTTATTAATGCCTGCCTTTATTGTAAGTGAGTTAAAAACAGCTTTTGAAATAGGCTTTTTAATATTCTTACCATTTTTAGTAATTGATATTATTGTAGCATCCATTTTAATGTCCTTGGGTATGATGATGTTACCTCCTGTAATGATCTCCTTACCTATAAAACTAATCTTTTTTATTGTAATTGATGGTTGGACCCTAATTATTGGAAATCTAGCCCAATCCTTTAAATGATTTAATTGTAAAAAGGGGAAAGGAAAGAAAATAACCATTCCCCCACTTCTTTCACTACTTTTTATTTAGTAATATTTACTCGAACCTCAAATCCTATTCAGATTTAATCAAAATTATAATTTTTAAATAAATATTGTTTATATTATTTTAGGTAAATGTGTAAAATATTATAAGCTTTAAAATGATATAAATGAGAATAGTATTAAAAGTAATTTAACTAGTAAAATTTTATATACTTAAATATTTACTATTATTAAATACTTTTTATTTTATTAAATAAAAAAACATCTATAGAATCAGAACTATTTTCTAATTTATATAGAACAGATTCTTTTAGAAAAGAATATTTCTTTTTTATAAGATCTAACGATTTAAGATCTTCATAATTTAATTTATATATTTTATCAATATTTG
>JABSON010000275.1 GCA_013215915.1 Campylobacteraceae bacterium
TTTTTAACATTTTTTCTTCTGTCTTTATTTCTAAAATAATATTCGATTGAAATAATCCTAATATAAATACATCTATTACAATGAAAGTGATTAAATCACTTTCATTGTTTTTTGTATTAAATCACTTATCATAAATATATATCAATATACTTATTAAAAGTATAAATACAAAGAGTCAGAATACTTTAACTTTTATTTATTTTCCTTATTTAACATATCTGTAAAACCAGATAAACTTGCACCATCTAAATTTAATTCTTTTAATAAAGAATCTACAATTGGAGATTGTGCTCTATATTTTAAGGCTGAACTTACTAACTGATCAGGTAATGACTCTGATGCATTATTAGAAGATGTAGTCCTATCAGAAACATTTCCATTTGCAAAACCATCAACTTGAAGTATTTTAATACTATCTATTTGTTCCATAGGTTTTACACTTTGAGCAATAATTTCTGGTAATTGATCAATTAACTTAAGTTTAATTTGCATTTTTATTTGCTCTTCTGATAAAATATTAGAAGCATTATTAATTGAAAGTTTACCTTCTGCTTCAACCTTATACTCAACGGCTTTCGCTTCAGCTTTTAACATCTCAGCTTCACTATGACTTTTAGCTGTAATGATTTCTTTATCAGCTAAACCTTGAGCTAATATTCTTTGTGCATCTGCTTGATCTTCGGCAGCTTGTTTTTCAGCTTCCGCACCAACTTTAATTGTAATTGCTACTTTTTCAGCTTCTTGTCTGGCTTGTATTAATTCAATTAATTTATTTCTATTTGCAACTTCTGTATCTCTTGTAGTAATTACAAGTTCTTCAGCTTTAACAGCATTAGCTCTAGCTTCATCTGCTTGTGCTTGTGCAATAGATTGTTTTTCAGATTTTTCAGAAATTGCTATATCACTATCTTGTTTTGATAATTCAATTGCTCTGTCTTTTTCAATATTTTTTTCTTCTAATATTTGATTTTTAGAGATTCTTGCTTCTTCTAGCTCTTTATCTGAACTAATTCTTTTAGCTTCTATAGCCTGATTAGAAATAATTTGTGAATTCTCAGCAATTTGTTTTTGTTCTGCTTCTTCTTTTGCAATATCAGCTAATTGAGAAGCTTTTCTAATTGATATTTCTCTTTCTTGAGATAAAGTAGCATATTCTTCTTCTTTTTTAAGTTCTAGTGATATTTTTTTTGTTTCTAAATTCTTTTTCTCAATTTCTACTGCTGTATCTCTTTCAATATCATTTCTTAATTTTCTTCTAGCTTCTATTTCTTCTGTAAGTCTAGTTAATCCTTCAGCATCAAAAGCATTATCAGGATTAAAATATTTCTTATTTGTTTGATCTAATCCAGTTAAAGATACAGACTCTAATTCAAGTCCATTTTTTAGTAAATCTTCTGAAACTACTTGTTGTACTTTTTGAACAAAATCAATTCTTTGTTCATGTAAAGCAACCATTTTCATTTCAGCAGCAACAGCTCTTAAAGCATCAACAAATTTCCCTTCAATTAATTCTTTTAATAATGCAGGCTGAGTAGTTCTTGATCCAAGTGTCTGAGCTGCGAATGCAATTGATTCATTAAGTGGTTTTACTCTAATATAAAATTCAGCTAATACATCAACTCTCATTCTATCTTTAGTAATAAGTGCTTGTTCATTCGACCTTTTAACTTCAAGTCTTAAAGTATTCATATTGACATTAATTGTTTCATGTAATACAGGTAATACAATAGCTCCACCATTCATAATTACTTTCTCTCCACCCATTCCAGTTCGTACAAATGAAATCTCTTTTGTTGCTCTTTTATATAATCTTGCAAAAACTAAACCTAAAGTAATTAGGGCAACAATTATTACAAGTGGTATTATAAATGCCATTGATATTAAGTCTATGTTCATATTATTCCTTTTATTTTAATTTGTCTGGTAAATCATTACTTGCATAAAAATAAGTTTTAATTTTTCCTAAAATTAAAACTTTCTCTCCTTGAAGAAATACAATACCTTCATATTCTGGTTCAATCATTAAATAATGTGTTTGACCATGACTATCTTTTACCTTAGCTTCTGCAGGATAACCCTTTGATGCTTTTCCAAGTGTAATTATTGCTATATGTCCAATTAAGTCATCTTCGGAAATAGAAGATGTATTATCTTTTGGTAAAACTTTTGAAATAAAAACAGCAGATATTCTTAAAAAATATACAGATACAATAAATACTGGTAAAAAAATAATCCATTGAGACAATAAATTATTTAAAAGTGTAAATGATAGAAATTGAAAAAATAATCCTACTAAACCGAAGGCTGTTAAAAAAATTATAAATAAGATAATAACTGGTACTTGCTTTATTTTAATCCATGAAAAAAATCTTGATAAAGCAAAAATATTTTCGCTTGAAGAAATATTCACATCAACATCTGGAATAAAAGAATCAATTATGTCTGATAGTGCCATGCCAATTAAACTCATGGTTCCTTCAAGTATTGCAATAAAAAACATAAGCATTAAGGCAGATGTAAATATGATGTTATGTACATGGAAGAAAAAATCAAATAAATTCATTATTTTTTAACTGCTTTAAGTTTTTCTAAACGTTCAGAAACTCTATTGTTTCTAGATAAAGTATCTAATTCAGCTAGTTTAACATCATTATCATCTAATAATTTAGATTTAATACTGCTATTAACTCTGTTAAATGCAGCTTCAGCTTTATCAATATTATTTTCTACTGAACTATTTGTTTTTTGATTTTTTTGTATTTCAATGAATTCAATTAATTCTTGATTCATTTCTCTTTTTTTAGCGTTTAAAGCGTCAATGTAATTTTCAAGTTTATTTATACCTTTAAGAATTTTTGCTAAACTTTCTTCTAATATTGGCATTTGTGATTCAATATCAATTTGTCTAGAAATTGCAACTTTTGCTAAATCATCTCTATTCTCATTAACTGCTATTTCAATTTGTTCATTTAATTTTACATGTTTATTTGTTTCACTATCTAATTGCTTTTTAGTAATTCTTTCTTGTACATTTTCTTTGCCAAGGAGAATTTTAACTTCATCAATTATAGAATCAACTTCCCTGATACTCTCTTTCATAATTAGCTCAGGAGATAAACCTTCAGCTTTATCCATAAGAGCATTAATACTACCAGAAATTAATCTACTGACTCTTGATCCAATATTTTCATTCATATTTTTCCTTTTAGTTAATTACAATAATAGTATACTAAATTACATATTTATTGAAATTTTATTTCATATTAATAACTTTAATTATTATAACATATTAATAATATAAATAAGTGATTTGTAATAACTTTTTCGATACTTAATCATTATATTATTAGCACTATTTCTAATTTTTCTAAAACACTGAAATCTTTTAATTACTCAATTAAATATTAATTAATTGGGGTTTTGGGGTTTTGGGG
>JABSON010000276.1 GCA_013215915.1 Campylobacteraceae bacterium
AATTTCATGTTGATCCGATAATTAGTTTCTGAGTTACGGGAGCGTACATACATACATACGTGAGGTCTTTCATTAAATAAAACAACGGAATATTAGAGTTAGCGCTTTCATTTTTAAATATTCATACTCTAAATCATCATTAATTAAAAACACTAAAATAGTTAAAATACAATTAATGACAATAAAATGTTATCACAGTCATATCACATATTAATATTAATTTACACCTCAAATAATTAATTTTGTAGGTGTAAAAGGTTCCGTTTGTCAGTATTTAAACTTGGTTTGAAGAGATTGATTAGCAAATCTTCTTCAACCAAACGGGTATAAATGCAGTCTTCTTTTACTTTGACTAGTGGGAATACCCTAAAGCCTTTTCCACATCTATAGAGGTGACGGGAAACCTCCGCAAAAGCAGGATCATCAGTTTTACTTTTGTTCCTGTGTGTGTTCATGCGATCACGGAGGCAAACCGTTTGACCTATATAGTCCTCACCACAACCATCACAGAACAAAGCATAAACAACATTTTTAACTGTGCAATCCATTTCAGATTTTACATAAAAGCTTACTTTGACCTTACTGAAATAAACAGATGTACCTACAAGTATTTCTGTACATAGCTTACATTTTGCATGCCCACACCTGGTAACTCCTATATTTACTTTAGGGCGTGTCTCATCGAACCTAGAGTGTTGGAAGTGACCAAGAAGGCTCAATGGTTCACGGCAACTTTCAATAAATTTGGAGCCACCAAAGATGGGCCTACATACATTAGATGTAATCAATCTACTTGTGATTCCTCGAATTCTATTCATTAAGGAGTTGTAAGCTGGGTCAAAAGTATGAACAAATACCAATAAATCATCCCCTTCCTCCCTAGGCTTCTTATTTCGTAAATCAGAAGTGGATAAACTCATGGCAGTGTCCACTGCACAATTGACTAGCCCAAATGGGTATCCACAGTCCTTAAGCTTGGAAGAAAGGTCTTCTAGTTTAACTTTTGATAAATTATCATCATTAGTGAGAGTTTTGACTCTTCTTGCCAAGCTAAAAGGTATGTTGGTCTTGGTATGTCTGGGATGGTTGCTGCCAAAGGGTAAATAATTCCCACTGTCAGTTGGCTTGTTATAAACCATTGTTTCAAAACCTTTTTCAGTTCTATAAATTTCTATGTCTAAATAAGGTAATTTGTTGACATCCCTCTCCATAGTAAACTTGATTGATCGATTCAAAGAATTCATGATCTCAAAAACATTCTCAAAAGGGCATAATCTTGTATCCCAAAAAATCAGTCCATCATCAAGGTATCTTCGGTAGAATTTCCAAAAATGTAAGGCTACTTTACTACCTAATTTGGATCTTAAAGTGTAAAAAAGATTTATTTCTAAGTAGCCCATTGCTAAATCTGCATACCTTGGGGCGGGTTTAATCCCAGTTGCAGTGCCGGTGAGCTGTTTATAGCAATCTCCATTAAAATAACCAGTATTATTTTCTAAGACAAATTTCATGGCTGTAATTACAAAATCAATCGAAAAACGGGAGGGAAGTAAATCTTTATACTGGTTAAGATAGTACCTTAAAGCGGGTATCCCTAAATTTTGCTCCAAGTTTTCATACATACTTTTTACATCTACCGAAATTAACTCAATAAATGGAAGATCCTCCCTTTCAAATGTTGGAATTTTGTTGATGAAATCAAAAACATCCTTGACTCGACTATCAACCTTATCTACAAAAGGACCTAAAAGCATATTAAGTAAATCTGCTAAACCTGAAGTTGGACTTTTCCAACCACCAAAAATAAGCCTAAACACAATATCACTAGGACGTGGTAAATGAATATATGAACCATCATTATGTTTTATGGCATCCTTTAATATTTTTGATTTGTGAATTTTAGGTAAAGCATATAAATTGGTTGTAACAGGTTCAAAATTAGTTATGGCCAGTCGTTCCTTTTTGGTTAGCATGGACTCATGGTTTTTAACCAATTTTCTTAAACCCAGACTAACACATTTGTCAACATTCCTATTTAGTTTAACATATTTGTCTGTATTTAAAATAGACAATACTTTGTCCTTATAAAAATCAGGATCAAGTAAAACAACCCCAGATCCTTTATCTGCTTTAAAATACACAATATCTTTACGTTTTTTAAAAATGTCAAAACTGGTGCCCTGTTCCAAAGTGAGGTTATCTTTTATATTAGAATAATCAACTTGACTGGGGTATTCATTTGCCAAGATTTCCAAATCCTCAATTACACCACGAAGAACTTCATTTTGCTTTAGTACTTTGGGAACAAATAAACTTCTGGGTCTTATTAAACTCTCATCATTTGAAGGTTTGCCAAAAAACATAGCTTTTAAAATTAACTTTCTGGAAAACTTCAAAATATCAATTTTTTGCTCCTTGGCAGAAGTTTTTATTGCGGGAACAAATTTTGTTCCTAAAGCTAACAAATTAATTTCCCCTTCTGTTAATATTTTTGATGAAAGATTATAGACCTTTATTTTTTCATCAACTATGGAATTTCCTGACTTTTCCATCTGTGCGATTTCTTCGCATTGTGAAAATAAGAATTACTTTCCCTAGTTAATGGTCTATTAATAAAATTGGAATTAGGCCTATACTTATAACTATTTGTATAAACATGAGGTGGTGGTGGCATACTATAATCATAGAATAGAGGAGTAGCTATCGGAACATAAGGTGGAAATTGTTGATTATTCCTCCTCCTATTTCTATTAACAATTGACCAACCCTCCTGTTTAGAAGTGGACTGGTCCTTCGGGATAGATGATGAGGTAGCCTTGGCATAAGAATGATATGTTCTGTTGTCCACTTGGCTAACATGTTTCTTCCCCCAGTTAGGCATATCCTCTAAATTCTTTCGAGCCTTCTCCCATCTTTTCTTAGAAACCTGCTCTTCAATTGTTACTTTTTCTTTATAATCCAACAATAGTTGTTTCTTACAATCATCATTAATATCCAGTTCATCTACAATCCTATTTACTTCCGTGTCGATGCTGGTAAAAATGGCTAATGCCTCATCACGTCGAACTTGCCACATCTCCATATCAGTATTAAGGTTATTTATTTTATCCTTTTTTCTTATCTCATAAAGTTTCTCACTTTCACCATGTTTAAGTGGTCTTGGTAAATATTTAATTCTTCTCTCACCTGCGGTTTAATTCTTCTCTCACCTGCGGTGAGTCTATGCATACGGACCGCATTGTTTGCAGGTCTCTTGCAGCGTCAATAATGAATCTGATGCTATGCTTCTGTTGCCAATATCTATATGTAATGTAAGGAAATTATTGTTTAAGCCTGGTACATAGATTTTATTAGGTTAAATATTAAATTACATTTACCAATATTTGTTATAGACTTAG
>JABSON010000277.1 GCA_013215915.1 Campylobacteraceae bacterium
CTTGCACTCTCGCTTAATAATTCTTTATTTAAAAAAGCAGGAAGTGATTGAATATATAAAGCTTTTAATAAAGATGAAGTTGAAGAATTATATATATTTGTACCTACTGCTGAGATATCAGCATAAGTAACAATATATAACATAGATAAAAATCTTTTATTTTGAATTAAACCAGTAAAATTAAGAATTACTTTTTCAGAATAAATATCTTCATTTGTAGCATATAAACTCATTTGATTATGATATCTAATTAATTTTGCAATAATTAAAACATGAGACATTTCAAAATCTAGGAATTTTGCATAGTTTTTAAATAATCTCTCTCCTGCTAAATGATGATCTGTTTTTCTACCTTTTCCAACATCATGAAAAAAACTAGCTATTTTTGCTAATTTTTTATCTGTATTATCTAAAGAATCATATACTTCTTGTACAAAATCATCTTTTATATTTTCAAAATATTTTAAATTTAATATAGAATGTAAATCTACCGGAAGTTCATGATATCCATCAAATTGTGGTTGATTTGTAATCTTTTTAGTAATTGGAAATATTACTTGGAATAAACCAGCTTTATAAATTACATTTACAATTGAGTATAAATTATCTTTAAATAAAAGTGTTTTAATTAATTTTTTATGTTCTTTATTTTGCTTTGGTGGAAGTTTTGTTTTACTTAAATAATAAACATAAGATTCATCAAAATCTTTAACAGAAGAAGGAAATGAAATCAATTCTTTAAGTATAGTATTTAAGTTTACTGCTTTTATATTAAATGAAGTAAAAACTTTATTATCAAGAATATAAATATTTTTTTTATATCTAAATTCTTTTAATATTTTGGTGTTTTCACTTTTAAAATCTATCTGTCTTGTAATTTTTTTACACATAATAGAAGAGAAGAAATGAATATTATGTAAACATTCAAATAACTTAGCCATTAACTGTCTCTCTTTTGTATGTCTTGGTTTATGTTTAAATCCAAATTTATCACTAAGTTCAGGAAGAATATCAAAGTTTACAATATCAAGTTTTTTCTTTTGAATAATATGTAAATTATTTCTTATTCTAAAAATAAATTCTAATGAAGTTCTATATTTAAAATATTCTTTTTCACTGTATAATATATTTTGCAAGTATTTTAGGGAATTTACTCCATATACAGTTTTAGTTAACCAAAATAACATATTCGATTCTCTCATACCTCCATAACCATCTTTAATATTTGGTTGCATATTTAAAGGATATTTTTCTAATCTATTTTTATGTTCAATATTTTTTGCAAGAATAAATTCTTTTTCATTTGTATTATTTATTCTTGATAATATTCTTTGATATGAATACCACAAATGTTTTGATCCATAAATTAATCTTGATTCAATAATAGAACTTTTAATTGTAATATCTGTTTTAACAGAATCTTCAATTTCACTTAATTCGTGAACTCTAGAACCTAATTTAATACCACAATCCCAAGCTAAAATAATAAACTCTTCCATTATTGCTTTTAGGTTATAAGCTTTAATATCTTCATATAAAATCATTAAATCAATATCAGAATAAATACATAATTGTTCTCTTCCATAAGATCCTAGAGCAACTAGAGAAATAGGAATAGATGATCCCATTGGTAAATATGAAGCAAAATATTTTCTAAGAATATATTTATATAAAGCAATAATAAAAACATCAGTTTGTTTTGTATGTTTTACATAAAAGTCTTTTGCACCTGTATTTTTAACTTTATTGTCTAATGTTTTAACATAAGCATTAATGTAAGATTTAAATACTTTTGATACTTCAAAATTACTAGCTTCTTTTTCTATTAAATCTTCAATTTCTATGTTTAATTCTGTAATCATAATAATTCTTTATAAGTTTGTAGTTTTTTTCTAAGAGTTATTCTATTTAATCCTAAGTGTTTTGCCATTTGTACTTGTGATTTATGTTTACTAGCACTAGCTTTTAATAAAGGCACTTCTAAAAGGTGTAAAAAATCTTTATAAGAATTTTCGCCTTGCATATTATCAGATATATATATTTGCATTAAAGCCATAATTTCTTCTTCTCCGATTGATTCGAATAAATGTGAAAAGAAAATAGACTTTCTTAAACTATGAGCATTTTCTTTTGTATTAAGAATAAGTTTTTTAGGTTTGGAGTCTTGTCCTAAAATATCAAGTGCTTCTTTTGAAAATTGTTTGGCTAAAGCATTTATATCTTCTTCTCTTTTTTGTAAAGGTGGAATCTCTAAAGTAATTGAAAAAATATTTTCTAAGCTATTATTTAATTCATTTTTTGTACTTATAGCTATTACTCTTATATTATTTTCATTTATCCAAAAAATCAATAAATCTACATTTGTAATTTCATCAATTCTATCAATAATGATTGTTGTATTATTAATATTAATTACTTTATCCGAAATATCATTTTGTAGTATTTTCGCATTATAAATTTTCGCATTTTCTTTTATATATAAAGCAAGAGTTTTTTTCCCAACAGCAATTTCACCTTTTATAAGAACATTAACATCTAAATGTTTTAATAAGTCTGCTGAGTTTTTAATTTCTTTTAAAATCTCTGAGTTTGATATGAAATTCTGCATATTTTATACCCTTGTTTGTTTTTTATTGATATTAATTATTATACAGTTTTTTTATTTACAAAATAAATAAACAGCGATAAAGAAATAATAATTAAAGAAACTCCAACAATTAAATATAAAGCATAAATCATTTGCGTAAAGTCACTAATCGCTATTTTAAAAACAAGCATTAAAGTTTCAATTGATAAAGCAATTATAATTGTGATTAAAAACTTAACAAACATATTGATTTCAGAACTAGAGTTACGTGAATATGATTTGAAAAAAACTTCTTGTTCTAGTATAGTTTTTGCTAAATCAAAAATTGCTAAAGATAAAGTTAATGAAACAATTGGTTTAAATATCATTTCAAGTGAAAATTTATCATTAATAAATAAATCAAGTGAGAATGAATATATAGAATAAAATATAATAAATAAAGAAAATAAAGCTAATGAAAAGCCTGCCACAAAATAGTAAAACTTTGTAATCCTATGAAAAATCTTATTTCTTTCTATTAAATCAAGTTTTTCTAATACTGATATTAAATTAAAATCTAAAAATAAAATCTCATCTTCATATATTACACTAAGAGTAAAACATCTATTTTGAGTAGCACTTGAAATATAAACATTTGTGAAACATATATGGAAATGAAATTTTATTCAAATTAGGTAATTTTAAGAAATGTTAATTTTTGATCCATCTGTGTTCCGAAAACTTAGCATGTTTGTGTTTTGTTGTCAATTGTAAACTCCTTTGATTTTTTTTAGATTGTATAATAAATTTATTTTTTTTAAGTT
>JABSON010000278.1 GCA_013215915.1 Campylobacteraceae bacterium
AATCAATAAGTAAGCAAAAAATAAATATAAAAAAATGGTTTGAAATTGATGAGATTGAAAATAGTTTAAATGAGAAAGCATCTAAAATAAATACGACTAAAATCACAACACTTTCAAAAAAAGCTCATAATGAATTATTAACAGAAACACTTAAGCAAAATTTCAAAGATGAATTAAATTCTCTTGGCTATCAACATTTAAATGTAAAAATTGAGAATGCAGGTGGTGGAAAAGGAACTTCAAGTACTAAACTTATTCTTTCTAAAAATAATGATATACAAGCGATATTAAGTGAGGGTGAACAAAAAGCTGTAGCACTATCACTATTTGTTGCAGAAGCAAAAATTCTGAAAAGTAAGAATCCTATTATTTTAGATGATCCTGTTAATAGTTTAGATCATAAAATTGCAGAAATGTTTGCACAAAGATTATTAAAATTAGATAATCAGGTTATCTTATTTAATCATAATAGATTATTTCTTGATGCATTTGAAACTTCAAGAGAGAATCATACTTGTAAAACAATAGATAGTGATTGTAGTAATAGAAAGGGTAAACATATAAGAGTTTACCAAGTAAATAGTGAAGGACAAAATGTAAAAGGTGTTTTGCTTAATTATAAATCCAACAAAGCAAAAGAGCATATCAAAAAAGTAAAAAAACTTTTAAATACATCACCATTTGAAGATGAATTGAAGGTAGCAAGTTTATTACGAAAAACAGTTGAGTGTGTAATTGATGAAGTTCTTTTAAATAATCTAATACCAACAAAATATGGTAATAAAAATAGTAGTATAAAATGGGGAGATTTTAAAAAGCTGAACAGTAATAGTGATATTATTGATAAATTACAGATGACTCATGGAAGATTGTCGGGTGGTGAAATGCATAATGGATCAGAAAATGAAGAAAACCCTATAGAGGTTGATGAATTTAATATAATGATTTCTGATATTGAGAATATACTGAACTAAAAACTAAGGCATAACAAATACGAGGAGCAAATAATTTACCTTAACGGTAAAATTATTGCTCACGACTGCCGTTATACCATTACAGGAAGTAGAATGAATAAAATAGCAATGTGGAAGAATTTTGACTTGGGAACAGAATTAGATATATCAGGTGCTTTTATTTACAATGGATTAAAATCATTGCATGAGATAGATACATTACACTATTCATCTGATATTTTTGAAATTTTGTATAATTTATCTGTTGGAATAGAAAGGCTATTGAAAATAAATATTATTTTACTCGAACATACTGATAATATTGATCTAAATATGTTTGAGAATTCATTAATTACTCACAATACTATGGATCTGTTAGCTAGAATTAAAAAAAAAGTAGAAATACCTCTTTCAAATGTACATAATAACTTTATTCAGATGCTAAGTGAGTTTTATAAATCATATAGATATTCTCCTGTATCAGAATCAGATATTAATAAAGAAAAAAAATCATTTCATTCATTTAATGAAAAAGAATTTAAATTTAAAATAAATGATAATTTTCCTTTTGGTATAACCCAAATAAATATAAAATTAAAAAAATCTATCGGAAAAGTTGTTGGTAAAATAGTGACTTCTTTATATACTATTTTGAAAGATGAATCACGAAGATTAAATTTATTCACGGATGAAGTAAGATATAATTCTAAAGCTGGAAAAATATTTATGCGTGGAGAATTTAACTTTGAAAATGAAGATATATTGTCAAAGGAACTATTAATATTTCTTATAAATAACAAAGAAAATGCTAATCATCTTGATTTTATTAAGAAGACAAAGCATTTAGATTTTGATCCATCTTTAGATATAGAATATATTAATAGTATGAATTCATATGAAAAAAAGCTTGATATTTTAGATGAGTTAGAATCATTATATGAGGATTTAGAAAATCCGGGAGATAGGTTAAAACTTATGAATTTAATAGGAAGTGTAGGTATAGAATTTTAGATTAATGATAAATAAAACTTTATTTATCATTATTAAAAAACAAATATTTCTTAGATATAAACTTATATCAATATTAATAAAAGGTAAAAAATGAATGATACTATGGACTTATTTACTCCGAGAGTAAAAGATGAACAATTACATCCTTATTTTAAAAGCTTAACTACAGAAAATAGATATAAAGATGTCTTAAATACTATTCAAAATTGGGCGAGCGGATTATCAGATAGAAAAAAAGAATCAAAGAAATTTATTAAAGAATTTCAAATGTCATTTAACTCATCTTTGTGGGAACTTTATCTGAATAAAGTATTTCAAGATTTAGGTTTTAAAATTGACTATTCAAAAGAAAGTCCAGATTTTAACCTGATTCATTCATCTGGAAGAATTATAAATGTTGAGGCAGTTACAAGTAACAATAAATTATTAAATGATAAAGAGTACTATACACAAAAAGCATTCCAAGATACTGTCAATACAAAGAATGAAGATAGTTCGCGAGAATCAATACTGAAATTATTAGGTAAGATAAAAGATAAAAAAGATTTATTTATTGGAAAAAACAATAAAATGTTTCCTTATTCTAAATTAGAGCATGTAAAAAACAAACCTTTTGTAATTGCATTAGCTCCTTTTGATAATCATTTGTCATATATGCAGAACAACACTTTAATTAATCAAGTATTATATGGAGTACTTCCTCCTACAATTGAACAAATTAATGATATGTCAATTAATAAAATTGACCACATAATAAATAAAAATGGAAAGAAAATAGATTTAGGGATTTTTACAAATGATTCATATAAAGAAATAAGTGCAATAATTTTTTCTACTACGGGAACTTTTGGAAAAGCAATTTCACAAAGTAAAATGTCAAATACTACAATTAGGTCTACTCGATACAGAATTGAAGAATTAGATGATTACATTAGTACTTATGGAATTAATAAATTTGGAGTAAGAGAAGTGAAATTATCTAAAACTCATACGGTAATGATAAGTAGGACACCTATTGATGATTTTGTTTTTGGTTCAGATATGCATTTTTGTGATTCTTCAGAACATTCTGAATCACAATTAGATGGATTACATATTTATTATAATCCTTATGCGGATATTCCCTTAGATGATGACTTGTTTAGTGCCTATGAAATTACACAAAATTACTTTGATAAAGATACAAGAGAAATGATTCCAATACATAATGACAATTCTTTAGTTTCAAGACAAATATTTACTGAAATTGAATCAAATATAAAAGAAAAATTATTTGATGATGATAATAATATGAAAAATGATAAATTTATAGATAGATATTTTGAAAGTGAACGTGTTTTATTAAAAACAGACGATACTGAGAAAAATAATATAAATGCGCTAATGCAATACTTAGAAGATTTACACTTA
>JABSON010000279.1 GCA_013215915.1 Campylobacteraceae bacterium
CTAATGACTTGTATTCATAAAGAAGAGTGGTTAAATAGAATTAACGATAACCCAGATAATATTCATAAAGTTGAATTTCATATGAATAATTGTAAGTACATTTTTACAATTACAATTGATAAATTTATATTTGAAAATAAAGAATTATTTACAATTGTTTTAACAGATATTTCGGAATTAGAGAAAATAAAAAATAAAATAGAAGAAATTAATAAACATACAAAAGAATCTATTGAGTATGCTGCTTTAATCCAAAATTCTTTAATTCCTTCAATAGATTTAATAAATGAATTCTTTTCAGACTCTTTTGTAATATGGGAGCCTAAAGATATTGTAGGTGGCGATATATATTTATTCCCTAAATTAATTAATAAAGATGAATGTATTTTAATGATGATTGATTGTACTGGTCACGGTGTTCCTGGAGCTTTTGTAACTATGTTAGTAAAAGCAATTGAAAAACAAATTATTACTATTACAAATGCAAATGAGGAAGATATTAATCCAGCTTATATTTTACAAGAGTTCAATAAAGAAATGAAAAGTATTTTAAAACAAAACTCTAGTGATGTAAAATTTAATGCAGGTTTTGATGGTGCAATTATTTCTTACAATAAAAAAGATAAAATACTTAAATATGCAGGTGCAAAAGTTCCTTTATATTATATAATTAATGACGAAATAAAAACTATAAAAGGTGATAGTCATTCAATAGGCTACAACACTTCTGATATTAATTATAAGTTTACTCAGCACGAAATTAAAATAGAAGAAGATATTACTTTTTATCTTAGTACTGATGGTTTCTTAGATCAAACAGGAGGTTCTAAAGGTTTTTCTTATGGACGTAAAAAGTTTAAAGAATTACTATTAAATAATTATAAAAAAAGTATGAATGAACAACAAAACATATATTTATCTACGTTAAATGATTATCAAGGAAATGAAGAAAAAAATGATGATATTACATTTATTGCTTTAAAACCCTAGATAATTTTAAATAAGAGTCTTTTTACTTATTAAGTTTTTGTAAAAAAGCATTTAAAGAATTTGCAAAGTTCTGTGCATCTTTTATTCCAAAAGCTGCAGGTCCTTTTGTTTGTTCTCCTGAGTCTCTTATATCTTGCATTAAATTTCTATAAGCTAAATATTGTTTGATGTTCTCTTTTGTATATGCTTGACCTCTATGATCAATAGCATGTGCATTTTTATCAATTACTCTATCAGCTAGTGGAATGTCTGCTGTTATTACTAAATCATTTTCTTCTAACATATTTACAATTTCATTATCAGCTTCATCAGCTCCTAACTCTACAATTAAATATTTAATATTTGATGACTTTCCAATATTTATCTTTTTATTTGCAATTACAATAGTTTCTATGCTATTTTTATTTATTGCTCTTAAAATTATATCTTTTAATAAATTTGGAAAAGCATCTCCATCAATATATAATTTCATTATAATCCTTTTTTTGTATATATTACTATTATTTTAATAATTTTATGTTATATTTGAAAGAAAAATAATAATTTAAATAAAAAGAGTTTATATGATTAAAACAAATAAAAATGTATTTTATGCTTTACTGTTTTTAGCTATGGCTGGATGGGGAGCTTCTTGGGTTAATGCAAAAGTATTATCTTCTTATATTAATGAATATGAACTTATTTTTTTAAGAAATATATTTACTATTGTTACTTTAGCTCCACTTATTTACTTGGCAAAAAAGAGTTTTTATATTAATGCAAAAAGTTTATTTTTAGCTTTTTTAGTAGCTATGGTTATGATTATTTATATGAAATGCTATTTTTTAGGTACAAAAGCTGGAACTGCTTCATTAGGAGGATCACTTGTTACTTCCCTAATTCCAATTAATACTTTTATTATAATGGCTATATTTTTTGGAAAAAAGATTTTAAGAAAAGATATTTTTGCTTTATCTTTAGGAGCTATTGGTGTTTTAACTATGTTAAATATATGGACGTTTGAAAGTGAAGAAATATTTTCATCTCATAATCTTTATTTTTTAGCAGCTTCAATTCTTTGGCCTATATTAACTATACTTTCTTCTAAAATAACAAAAACTTCACCTTTAGTTTTTACTTTATATATGTATATTATTACAACTGTACTTGTAAGCATATTCTTTTTAGATGTAAGAAGTATTGATTATTCTTCATTTGATGATATATTTTGGATAAATATGTTTAGTTTATCAGTACTAGCAACTACTTTTTCTACAAGTATTTATTTTATAGGAATTGAAAAATTAGGTACAAATGAAGTAAGTTCATTTATATTTTTAGTGCCATTCTTTTCTATTTTATTTTCAATTATTTTTTTAAATGAAAAAGTGTCTGCATCAACAATAATCGGTGTTCTTTTAACTTTATTTGCTGTTAAAATATTAAATAATATTAGAATAATAAAGAGAAAAAAAGCCTAGTCTTTTTTTTCCTCTTTTATTATTTCTCTTTTTTCTTTTATTCTTATTCTTCTTTTCTTTTTTTCATTCATTTTCTCTAATAAAGCAGAAGTAAAAATACTTCCAGGAATAGCATAAAAAGCAATTCCTAAAAAAGAAACAATAGCTGTAAAAATTCTACCCATAGTTGAAATAGGGTACATATCTCCATACCCAACAGTTGTAAAAGTTATAACTGCCCACCACATAGTTGTAGCCATTGATGAAAATATTTCAGGTTGAACATCTTTTTCTACATAATAAACTAAAGGCGTAATCGTTAAAAGAATTATTAATAAAGCTATAAAAATAAAAATAAATTCTTCTTTCTTTTCTCTTAAAATTTCTGATATTAAATTATCAAAAGATGAGAATTTAGAAAGTCTAAATAGTTTAAATATTCTAATTATTCTTAAAGCTCTTAAAAACCCTAAGTCTATGTTAAAGAATGATAAATAAAAGGGAAGTAAAACAAGTAAATCTATAAGCATAAAAGGACTAAAAGCATATTTTAATCTTTTTTTATGATAAAAAATGAGGGATTATCTGAGAAAATGATACAACATTTAAAAAAGTTCATAGGAAATCATGATTCGAGCAGCTCACTATATATTTTTAGGGCATCCCAAATCCTTGGGATCCAGTGCCAGCGGCAGTCTGGCACTCCGCCCCTTTTCAAAAGCACGAAAAAGGTAGCTAAAAACACTAGAAATTTTGATAAAAAACGATTGTTTCATAATATTGGAATGAATGGCTAAAAACACGAAGGTATGGCCTAATTTATATGAAAAACCATAGACTTGGTAGCGTTTCCAAGTAGTTTTATGTTTGCCAAGTAGTTTTATGTGGAATTATTTTAACATA
>JABSON010000028.1 GCA_013215915.1 Campylobacteraceae bacterium
TTATTCCTTTATTTTTTGCATTAGAAACAAAAGAATCTTTAAATATTGAACATAACTTAAAGATATATATGCCAGAAATGAATGTAGAACAAAATAAAAAATGGTCGCAAGAATATTCATTAGAAATAATTGAGTTAAATAATAGCTTAATTACAAAAGCAATTAAAGATAATTATGATTTAATTATCTTACCGGAGACTGCATATCCTATTGTCTTAAATAAAGAAATGAATTTATTAAATCTATTACTAAAAAAATCTGAAAAAATAGATATTGTTTTAGGATCTATAAATCAAAAAGACAATGCATATTATAATTCGTCTTACCATTTTTCAAAAGGAAAACTAGAAATTGCTAATAAGGTTGTTTTAGTTCCATTTGGAGAATCAATTCCATTTCCTAAATTTATAAGAGACTTTATTAATGATATTTTCTATGATGGAGCAGAAGATTTTTTAACTGCAGAAAATCCAAGTAATTTTATAATTAAAGGTACAAAATTTAGATCTTCTATTTGTTATGAAGCAACTACAGATAAAATATTTGAAGATTTAAATGATATAAAATTTATGATAACAATTTCGAATAATGCTTGGTTTATGCCATCAATTGAAGCTATTTTACAAAAACAATTATTAAAATATTATGCGAAAAAATATGATATAAAAATATATCATAGTGTAAATGGAAGTCCAAATTATATTATAAAAGCAGATTATTTTTCTGTAAAAAAAGAATTAAAAAAACTTTCTTTTTAATTCTTCTTTTAGTTCTTCTTTTTTTAAATTACTATCAATTTGAAGATTAAAAGCAAAGTCTAAAATATTTTTAAACTCTTTACCTGCTTTAAAACCTAAATCTACTAAATCTTTTCCTTGAATTAAAGCTTGAAATTTTTTATTATTAATATCTAGTTTTTTACTTTCTTCAAGTAGAAAATATATCTCTTTTTCTGAATTAGATATTGCCAAATATACTAAACATAAGTTTTCAATATTAACATTTAAAGATAACCTTTTAAGAAAAGCTAAGTTTGGATTTTTATAAAAAGAAATAAAATCAATTGAATTATTTAAACAGATTGAAATAACTTCATCTATTAACTTTTTTTCATCTGTTACTTTCTCTAAAAAAAACAATACATCTTTTTTATTATTTACTTTAAAGCAAATAATTGCTAAAAAAAGAATAATATCTCTTTTTTCATCATTTGTTTTTAACTTAGACATTTTATCAAGAGAAGATAATAATTTATTCCAATATGAAATAAAGTTTTCTTTTAAAAATAACTTATTATGATTATGGAAAAAATGATTTATAATTCCAAGTTCTTTAATAAGTGTAAATCCAATAGATGGTTTTGAAGACTTTAAAAAGAGTTTTTTTAACTCTTCAAAGACTCGCTCTTTAGCTAATTCATCTAAAGCTTTTTCATCTACTAGTTTTTTACATAATATTTTAGTTTTTTCATTTAAAGTAAATTCAAATCTTGAAGCAAATTGAATAGCTCTATAAACTCTTAAAGGATCTTCTACAAATGTTTTATCATTAATATGTTTTAATTCTTTATTTTTAAGATCATAGAAACCATCATAACAGTCTATAAAGTCTTTCTTACAATAATCATAACCTAATGCATTAATTGTAAAATCTCTTCTTTTAGCAGCTTCTTTAAAAGATAAATTAGGATTTAATTCTATCTCAAAACCTTTATGTCCTAAATCTATTTTTGTTTCTAATCTTGGAATTGAAAAATCGAATTCATATGAAGATACTTGTAGTTTTATTACACCAAAACTTTTTCCAACTAAATGTACTTTTCCAAACATTTTTAAATTTTGGGCTAAAATTTCATATGTTTTAATATTAAAAACTTCAATATCATAATCTTTAATAGGAATGTTTAAAAAGTGGTCTCTCACGCAGCCACCTACAAGAATAGGTTTAGCACCTATTTCTTGTAAATGATTTAAGATTTTTTCTAAAATAAATGGAAGATTAATCTTTTTTGTATAAATGGACATCAGTTTGTGGATAAGGAATTGAAATACCTTCTTCATCAAATTT
Source organism: Campylobacteraceae bacterium (assembly GCA_013215915.1). Taxonomy (GTDB): domain Bacteria; phylum Campylobacterota; class Campylobacteria; order Campylobacterales; family Arcobacteraceae; genus NORP36. The sequence continues at coordinate 2,068 of JABSON010000028.1, forward strand.
AAGTTTAACATTTTCTGTTAAATCAAATTTTACAGCCCAGTAATCAGGAGTATTAACCCAAGCACGTACTACAAAGTTTACACTTGAATCAGCTAGTTCAGAGACAGCAACAGTAATACCATCTTCAATTAATACTCTTGAGTCTGCTTGTACAAGTTCAGTAAGTATATTTTTTGCTTTTTTAATATCATCATCGTAACCAATACCAACAAGTAAATCAACTCTTCTTTTTGCGTGCGCATTAATATTAGTAATTGCCCCTGAAGTAATAGCAGAATTTGGAACTAGAATCTTTTGATTATCAGGAGTTGTAAATTCAGTATTAAATAAATGAATCTCAGTAATTTTACCTGTAATACCTGCGGCATTAACAATATCTCCAATTTTAAATGGTTTAAAAAATACTAACATAACACCAGAAGCAAAGTTAGATAATGAATCTTTTAATGCTAAACCAATTGCTAAACCAGCAGCACCAATAATTGCTAAAAATGAAGTAGTATTAACTCCTAGTTGCTCTAAAGCAGCTAAAACAACAATAACTAATAAAACATAATAAATTAATCCATCAAAAAAATTAATTAAAGTATCATCAATCCCTTTTTTCTTTTTTAATAATGAAACCATAATGTTTGCTATTTTTCTAGCTAAATATTTTCCAATAATAAAAACTGCTATCGCAAAAAATATACTTAAAGCATAAGTACTAATTAATTCGTAATATTCTTCCATCTATAATCCTTAATTTTTTTTGCAGTATAACTAAAATAAGATATTAAATATCTTATTTTATTATTTTATTTTTATTTATTAATTATTAATTAAACTTGAAATTGATTCTAGAATATTTTCAAGTTTAACTTCTGTTTTTTCTGCTGTTTTTCTATCAATAATTTCAACTAAGCCATCTTGTAATTTTTTACCAACAACAATAGCATATGGAAAACCAATTAATTCAAAGTCACCCATTTTAAAACCAAATCTCTCTTTTACTCTATCATCAATAATAACTTCAATTCCAGCTTCTTTTAATGTTTCATAAATTTCTAAACCTGCAGATATTTCATTTTCTTTTTTACCATTTGAAACAATAATATCAACCATAAATGGTGTAGTCTCTTTAGTCCAAATAGAACCTTTTTCATCATGGTTTTGTTCAACAACAGCTGCAACTAATCTTGAAACACCAATTCCATAACAACCCATTTCAAAAGCTTTTGATTTACCATTTTCATCTAAGAATTTAGCATCCATAGCAGTTGAATATTTATTTCCTAATTGGAAAATATGACCAACTTCAATTCCTTTTGTATAAACTAAAGCAGAGTTACAAGAGATACAAGAGTCACCCTCTTGAACAGCAATTAAATCAGTAAAATCTAAATCCATTGATGTAAGATCTACATTTATAAAATGGTAATCTTCTTCATTTGCACCACAAACAATATTATTGTCATTTTTCAATTCATTATCTACAAGTACTCTTGTATTTACGGGTAAACCTTTAACTCCACAAAAACCAGCATGTAAACCAGCTTCTTTTATATCAGCTTCACTTGCATCAAATAATTCTAATGCTCCAACAGCTGAAGTAGCTTTTGTTTCTTCTAAAGTATCAGAACCTCTAATAAAGAAAACAATTAATTCATTTTTATCTTCAAATTGAGCTTTTTTAATAACAGCTTTGATTGTATAATATGAATCAATATTTAAAAAACTTGAAACTTCATCAATAGTTTTTAAATTAGGAGTATGAACTTTTTCAAGATTTAATGTTTCTTTTTTATCTTGAACTTTTACAGATCTAGTTGCTGCTTCAATATTAGCACCATATTCACAAGATGGACACACTACAATAGTATCTTCACCAGAATCTGCTAAAACCATAAATTCTTTTGAACCAGATCCACCAATAGCACCTGAATCAGCTTCAACAATTCTATAGTCTAAACCTAATCTATTAAATACTCTCTTATAAGTTTCTTCCATTAAATTAAATTCTCTTACTAAGTCTTCTTTTGAAGCATGAAAAGAATAAGCATCTTTCATTAAAAACTCTCGACCTCTCATAAGTCCAAATCTAGGTCTTGCTTCATCTCTAAATTTTGTGTAAATTTGATATAAATTTAAAGGTAAGTTTTTGTAAGAAGTAATTCTATTTTTAACTAAATCAACTGCTGTTTCTTCATTTGTTGGAGATAATACATAAGAAGTATTTTTTCTATCAGTAAATTTTAAAAGTTCATTACCCATAGTACTAGCACGTCCTGATTGCTCCCAAAAACTTAAAGGTGTAACAAATCCAAATTGTACTTCATTAGCACCTGCATTATCCATTTCTTCTTTTACAATTGCTCTAATTTTATCTAAAACAATTTTACCAAGAGGTAAATAATTATAAATTCCAGAACCAGTTTGATTAATAAAACCACCTCTAATTAAATATTGGTGAGAAGCTAAACTAGCATCTTTAGGTGCTTCTTTTGTTGTTGGTATGAACATTTTTGAAAATTTCATTAATTTGTAATCCTATTATTAAATTTAATTGTATGTTGGCAATCGTGTACATCTGATGCATCACTTTTTAGACCAAATATTGTTTGTACTGTTGATAAAACCATATCACATTCTATGTCTTTTGACAATGATTTTAACTCTTTTGTTGGTTGATGTAAAAATTCATTTAAAATTGTTTCACATAATTTAATTATATTTTTTTCATCTTTTGAATCTATAAAACCTTTTTTGATTGCATGTGTAACTTTTGAAGTTATTACTTTATTAGCTCTTGTATACATATGTTTTACAACAGGTTCTACTTCTAAAGATTTTAGCCAAGAAAAGAACTCTAATGAATGTTTATTTACAATGCTATATGCTTCTTTTGCTTTTGCAGCTCTTTGTTTCATATTTTCATTTACAATTTCTTGTAAATCATCTACTGCATATATTTTTAACTTAGGGCTTGAAATGCTATCTATATCTCGAGGAACTGCAATATCAAACCAATATCTATTAAATGTACAAACTTCTGTCATATTCTGAGTTATGATTGGGTAAGGAGCTGAAGTTGCAGTTACCATTACAGGTATTTCATTTAATAGTTTATTTATATTTTCATATGGCTGAACATCAATTTCTCTATCAAAACTTTGAGCTAATAGTTTAGCTTTTTTAATATTACGACTCACCATTACTACTTCAAAACCTGATTTTAGTAAGTGTCTAATAGTTAATTCACTCATTTCACCAGCACCTATAACTAAAGCTTTTATGGTACCTTGGTTTTTAAATAAAGATTTTGCTTTTGCTACTGCTGTTGAAGCCACTGAAACAGATCCAGTTCCAAGTGCTGTTGCGTTTCTTACAGCTGCGGCACAAGAAAATGCATAATTCATTGCACGTGTTAGTTTTTGATCACAGTAACCTTTTGCAAGTGATAATCTATATGCATCTTTTAGCTGTCCTACTATTTGTGTTTCACCAATTACAAGTGAATCTAAAGCAGAAGAAACTGAGAATAAATGGTGAATTGCACCTGCATTATCATATATATCTGCGCGCTCAAATAATTCATCAAACTTTAGATTTGCATAATTAGATAAAGCAGAAATAATAAAATTCTGAGATTCATTAATATTTGAAACTGCCGCTATTATTTCAACTCTATTACATGTTGATAATAATATAACTTCGTTTATAGAATTTGCGTCGTATAATTTTCTTAAAAACTGTTCTTTTGACATTTCATCAGAAAAAGCAAGTTTTTCTCTCATTTCAATATCAGTATTTTTATGTGTAAAACTTATACTTAAATAACTCATTTTTTAGAACTCTCTTTCTATCATAGCTTTCATAATCATAATTAAATCTTGAGAATTTTCATCTTTTAAAGCTTCAATTGCTTCCATACCTAACTTCTTAGCCATAGTTATTGAATCTTCTAAAGCTTTAGTACTCTGAAGTTTTTCTTTAATCCAAGATATTTGATTATCATCTAATTGTATCTTATATAGATTTTCTAGCTCTTGTTTATTATCAAGTCTTTCATGTAATAATAAATAAGGAATAGTTACTTTTCCTTCATAAAAATCATGCATAGCTGGTTTTCCTAAAGTCGAAGATGTTGATGTAATATCTAAAATATCATCAATCATTTGAAAAGCAAGTCCAAGATTTTTTCCGTATAAAGCATATTTATTTTCATCTTTATTAGCTAGTAGTGCTGCAGCTTTTGCGCTAGCTTCAATTAGTGAAGCAGTTTTTTTATAAATCATATCAAAATATTTATCATATGAAGTATTAAAAGTATCAGCTAAATCAACATCAATCATTTCACCAATACTAAGTTTTGTAACAGCTGATGATACTTCATAAGCTATTTTTTTATCCATTTGAGAAAGTCTTGTAAAAGCAATTGAGTATAAAATATCACCAAACATAATTGAAGTTTTATTATCATATAAAGAGTTAATTGAAGGATTACCTCTTCTTGTATCAGCCTCATCAATAACATCATCATGTAATAAAGAAGCTGCATGAATCATTTCAACAACTGCACATAATTCAATAGATTCATCATTTACTTCTGCAATTTTTAAAATAAGTTTTGATCTTATCATTTTACCTTGCGCTAGTTTATCTAATAAAACTAAACATTTTTCATCATTACATTCTTTAACAAGTTCTGTGATTCTATTTTTTACTAAATTTAATTCTTCCAATTTTTCACCTTAATTATCTCTAAATTATTGTTTATTTATCTAATCTAATTCTTACAGATTTAGCATGAGCACTTAGTCCTTCTGTATCTGCTAAAAGTGCACAAGCTTCACCTAATTCATTAATAGCTTCTTTTGAGAAAGAAATTACTGATGATTTTTTTAAGAAGTTCTCCACATTTAAAGGTGAGTAAAACTTAGCGGTACTTCCAGTTGGTAAAGTATGATTAGGACCTGCTATATAATCTCCAATTGGTTCAGGAGTATTCTCCCCTAAAAATATAGCCCCAGCATGTTTAATTTTTGGTAATAATTCAAAAGCATTTTGAACCATTACTTCTAAGTGCTCAGGTGCGATTTCATTCATTAGATTAATTGCTTCTTCTTGTGAAGAAGTAATTATAATACAGCCTCTATCATCAATAGACTTTTGAGCAATCTCTTTACGCTCTAAGTCAGCTAAAGCAATGTGTACTTCTTTTGAAGTTTCTAATGCAATAGTTTCATCCCAAGTAATCAAAATAGAAGAAGCCATTTCATCATGCTCAGCTTGTGATAATAAATCAATTGCTAAGTACTTAGGTTTTGCATATTTATCAGCTAAAATTCCTATTTCACTAGGACCTGCAATCATATCAATATGAACTTCCCCAAAAACTAATTTTTTAGCAGTTGCTACAAATATATTTCCAGGACCTGTAATTACATCTACTTTTTTAATAGTCTTAGTTCCATATGCCATAGCAGCTATAGCAGAAGCTCCACCTACTTTATATGCTTTTTTAATTTCACATATATGCATAGCAGCTAAAAGAAGTTCATTAACTTCTCCATCTGGTGTAGGAGTACAAACTATAATCTCTTCAACACCAGCTACAAGTGCAGGAATTGCATTCATTAAAAGTGAAGATGGATAAGCAGCTTTTCCTCCTGGAATATATAAACCAGCTGTATCTACTGCTGATACTTTTTGACCTAAAATTGTTCCGTTCTTTTCAAACTCAAACCAAGATTTTGGAATTTGTTTTTCATGGTAAGATTTAATTCTGTCATAAGCTGTATGTAAAGCAGATTTTAGTTTTGTATCTATATTATTATATGCTATTTCCATATCTTTAATATCAATTTGTAGATCTTGTGGATTTTCAACTTCCCACTTATCAAATTTCGTAATATGTCTTTTTAACGCTTCATCACCATCAGATATAATTTCATCAATAATATTATTTACTATTTTTGAAACTCCTTTTATATCTGTTTTAGCACGAGCAAGTATATTTTCAAAATCTTCTTTAAAAGTTTTATCTTTTGTATTTAATATTCTCAATTTATTTCTCCCAGCTTTTTTAAAATTTCTTGCGCAATTTTAATAGGCTCTTTTTTTTCTACATTCACTGAAATATCACTAATAGATTTATATTCATTTATTCTTGAATTATATAATTTTCTGGCTTCATTAATATTTTTAAGTAAGGGTCTTTTATTTAGTTTAGCTTGCGAATTAGATGAAGAATTCATTCTATTTAAAATTTCATCAAATGAAGATTCTAAATAAATTACTTTTCCAATATTCTTAAGGTTTTTTTGTTTATAAAAACCTCCACCTGTTGAGATAATTGAATTAGAAATTGATTTCTCTAACCATTCAGAGCATTCTTTTTCTAGTTCTCTAAAATGATCTTCTCCATGTTTAGAAAAGATATCTTTAATTTTCATTTTTTTAAGACTCTCAATTAAATCATCAGTATCAATACAGAAGTTTTTAGTTAAAGAATACAATGATCTAGCAATAGTACCCTTACCAACACCCATAAAACCAATTAAAATTATATTATTTTTATCCATCTCGTGATTATAGCTAAAGATAGTTTATTTTATTCAATATCTTTATATTTTCTTTCATATCGTGGCAGCATAGATTCATTTCCAATTATTCCACCTTGATGTATATATAAATAGATGCAATCTTTATTATAATTTTCTTGCAAATAATCATCAAAACATAGAAAACCTAAGGGGTCATATAATAAATCAAATTCAATATCTTTTTTTAAAAGTAAGTATTTTAAATAAAATTCTTTATATAATTTTCCAAAATGATATTTTTTTCTTTTTTTCATTATTGTGGGATGATTAGATATATTTTTATCTAGTTTATTAAACTGAGATTTTAAATACTCATCATCTCCCACACAAGAACACGTTAAAACTTCATATTTTAAATTCTTTTGTAAAAATAAAGATGTAGTTCCAGTCCCTGATGGTAGAATTATTTTTAATTTATTCGTATCTTTAATATTATTTTCTTCTGCCCATAAAAGAATTTCATTAGCTAAAATCTTAATTCCATATTCAGCTTCTTTTACTCTTCCTCCCTCTTCTATAAAAATAGAGTTTTTTTCATTTGGAAGAATTTTCTCTTCAATAAAGTCTTGAATATTATCTTCATTAATCTCAATTATATTTGCTCCTAAATTAATTGAGTGAAAATAATTACCTTGAGGATTATCTTTTAAATATGAGGCAATATGATTTACATAAAAATCTAGTTTTACACCTTTTAATTTAGCTAATTGTGAAAAAGAATATAAAGAGTTAGCTTGTGGAGATCCAAAAGAAATTATTTTATTTATATTTTTAAAATCTTGTTCTAAAAAGTAGTAAAATTTTCTTGCTTTATTACCTGAGAATTCTTTTGATAAAAGATCATCTCTTTTAACATAAAGGTTAATATTATTATATTTTATTTTATTAATTGGTGAGTTTGTACATTTCATTAAGAATATTATACTAAAATAATAAAAATCTAAAATAAAGAGTAAAAATGAATTTATTAGAATATATAGAAAAAGGTGGAATTATTGTTTATATTCTACTTTTTATTAATTTTATAGGTTTTTCAATAATTTTATGGAAATTTTTTACCCTTCCTAGAAAAAATAAAATGATTAAAAAAATAAAAGATAAAATAGATTTCTCAAAAAAAGATTCTTTATCTATACAAATTGAATATGAAATTAAAAAACTAGAATTTGGCTTAACTTTTATTAAAAATATTGCTTCAATTGCTCCATTAATGGGATTATTAGGAACAGTATATGGTATTTTAAAATCATTTGAAGTTATGAGTACAAGTGGATTAAATGATCCAGCAATATTCTCATCTGCAATTTCATTAGCTTTAATAACAACAATTGCTGGTTTAATCGTAGCTATTCCTCATCATTTATCTTATAATCATTTTATATCACTTATTGATGAAATAGAATTAAAAGCAAAAAAAGAGTTATTATAAATGAAAAGAAGAGAAACTCTTGGAATTGATTTAACAGCTATTATTGATATAGTTTTTATATTATTAATATTTTTTATTGTTTCTTCTGTATTTAAAAAAGAAGAATTAGCTTTAGTTTTAGACCTTCCCTCTTCTAATGCAAAAAGTATAGAAGTTAAAGAAGATGAGATTTTCATTGAACTTAATAAAGATTCTTTAGCAATAAAAGGAATTAAAGTATCTTTTGATTCTTTAGAAGATAATTTAAAAGAAATAAAAGATATAAAACAAACAATAGTTTTAAGAATAGATGAAAAAGTAGAATATAAAAATGTAATTAAAGTTTTAGATTTATTGCAGAAATATGACTTAAATAATTTAGCTCTAATTACAAAAAAAGAAAAATAAATTTCTTCTTTTGTATATTAGTTTTCTAGAGTTTAAATTTCAATCTAGTTTTTATTAAGACCTTGAAGATCTGAATATGCAATTTCAAGTCTAGCTATTAAAGCTTCTTGTCCTGCACGTAATAATTTTCTTGGATCATAATAAGATTTATTTGGCTTATCTTCACCATCAGGGTTTCCAATTTGAGCTTGTAAATAAGGTCTATTTTTAAGCTCATACTTTCTAACACCATCCCAGAATGCCCATTGAGTATCTGTATCAATATTCATTTTTACAACACCGTAAGAAATAGCTTCTCTAATTTCTTCAAGTTGTGAACCAGATCCACCATGGAATACAAATGAAACTTCATTAGCTTTTGTTCCAAATTTTTCAGCTATAAACTTTTGAGAGTTAGCTAAAATAATTGGAGATAAATGAACATTTCCTGGTTTATAAACACCATGAACATTCCCAAAAGATGCAGCGATTGTAAAGTTAGGACTTACTTTTAATAACTCTTCATAAGCATGTGAAACTTCTTCTGGTTGAGTATATAATAGTGAGTTATCAATACTTGTATTATCAACACCATCTTCTTCTCCACCTGTAATTCCTAATTCAATTTCAATCATCATATCCATTTTAGACATTCTTTTGAAATATTCAACACAAGTACCAATGTTTTCTTCTAAAGGTTCTTCACTTAAATCTAACATATGAGAAGTATATAAAGGTTTTCCATGTTTTGCATAAAAATCTTCACCAGCATCTAATAATGCATCAATCCATGGTAATAATTTTCTTGCAGCATGATCTGTATGTAAAATAACTGGAATTCCATAAGCTTCTGCCATTGCATGTACATGCATAGCCCCTGCAATTCCACCAAGAATACCAGCTTGAGGACCTTTAAGTCCTTTACCAGCGTAAAAAGTAGCTCCACCATTTGAGAATTGAATAATAATTGGCGATTTAACTTTTGCAGCAACTTCTAATACAGCATTTACAGAATCAGTTCCAACAACATTAACAGCTGGAATTGCAAAATTATTCTCTTTTGCATAATCAAAAAGCTTCTTAGCCTCACTACCACTTAATACACCTGGTTTAACAATATCTAATACAGACAAACTTGTCTCCTTATTTAATAACTATTTTAGCTTTTTTTCTTAACTCACTAGTTTTAGAAACAACAAATTCACCAATCTTTTTTTGTAATAAATTTTTAGTAATTTGAGCTTCTACATCTTTGAACGATTTTGTACTAGCAACTTTTTTATTTTCTAAATAAATTACATGATATCCAAATTGAGTTTTAACGGGGCTTTTAGTATAAGAACCTACTTTTAAATCCATTGCAGCTTTTGAGAATGCAGGAACCATTTGACCAGCAGAAAATTCACCTAAAGAACCACCTTTAGCACCTGTAGGTCCAGTTGATCTTTTTTTAGCTAATTCAATAAATTTAGCTTTTTTATTTTTAACTTTATTTAAAATTGAAATAACTTCTTTAGCTGATTTTTCATCTTTTAATAAAATATGAGAAGCTGTTAATTTAGCGTCATTTTTAAATTTACTAGAATTTTTTTTGTAAAAAGTCATTTTATCATTTTTACTAATTTTCATACTTTTAATTTTCTTTTGCATCCACAGTTCAAATGCTAAATTAGATTTAATACTTTCTAAAGCTTTCTTATATTCTTTTGAACTCTTAATATCACTTTTTGAAGCTTCTTGTGATAATAGTTTTCTATCAATTAATTGATTAAGAAGTCTAGTTCTACTCTCTTTTGGTAAAGTCTCAAAAGAAACATTAGGGTTCCTTAAAGCCATTGTTACATCTTCATTTGTAACATTATCTCCATTTACAGTTGCATATACATTTGCTGCACTTAACGTTGAAGCAAAAATGCTTAAAGCTGCAAAAATACTTAATATACTTTTATTCATAAATATCCTTATTATATTTTTTATTATTGTATCTTTTTTATATTAACAAATAGTTAAAAATCTATTTGTTGCATTTTTTATTTTACTTGACTATATTATTATTTTTAAAATTTTTTCATAACATATACATGAAACTATTAGATTTATTTTTCTGTTATAGAGCCCATATTTACGATTATTCTTCAAATTTTAAAATTTAGCTTAAATTTCCTTTAAAAAATATTTTAATTATGTTATAATTCGGAAAATTTAAGCTAAACTTAAAATAGCTTGAGCTTAATAAGGATATATATGAGAATTTTAATTATAGAAGATGAAATTACATTAAACAGAACATTACAAGAAGGACTAAGCGATTTTGGTTACCAAGTTGATGCAGCTGAAAACTATAAAGATGCAGAATACTTTATTGACATTAGAAACTACGATTTAGTACTTACTGACTGGATGCTTCCAGATGGTGATGGTATTGAATTATGTAAAATCGTAAAAAATAGATCATCAAGAACAGCTGTTGTTATTGTTTCAGCTAGAGATGATAAAGAAAGTGAAATCGAAGCTTTAAGATCTGGAGCAGATGATTATATTAAAAAACCATTTGACTTTGATATCTTACTTGCAAGAATTGAAGCTAGATTAAGATTTGGTGGAACTAACGTAATTGAAATTGATGACTTAATTATTAACCCAGATGAAGAAAAAATAACTTATGATGGTGTAGAAATTGAATTAAAAGGTAAACCTTTTGAAGTTTTAACTCACTTAGCTAGACATAGAGAGCAAATTGTTTCTAAAGAACAATTATTAGACGCAATTTGGGAAGAACCTGAATTAGTTACTCCAAATGTTATTGAAGTTGCTATTAATCAAATTAGACAAAAAATGGATAAACCATTAAATATTTCTACTATTGAAACAATCAGAAGAAGAGGTTACAGATTCTGTTACCCTGCTAAAGATGAAGAAGAAGCAAAAGCATAGACTTTATGAATAATGACAAAAGCATATATAAACAGTTTTATTATAAACTAATATTAGCAACGTCATTATTCGTTGTTACTTTATCTATTGTTATTTATACTTATACGAAAGCTACCATATATGAAGAAATACAATCTTCTTTATTAAATGATGCTAAACTAATTACACATACACAAATAAACTCTAGCACAACAGTAGATAACTTTATTTTAATTAAAAGTTCTGGCATAAAAGTAATTTTAGTTAAAATAAACGACTTAGAAAAAATAACATATTCAAGATTTCAGAAAAAAGATGATTATTTCGCACAAATTTTATATCCAGTTGATATAAAAGAAAATAAATTTCTTAAAATTACAAAAAATATAAACTCATCAAGAAAACTGTTAAATAAAATTTTTAATAGCCTTATTTTACTTACATTATTTGGATTAGGTTTGGTTATTATATATGCAATTACTCTTTCAAAAAACTTACTAAAACCTATTATTTTAATAAATGATAAATTGTCAAAAATGGATGAAAACTATTTAACACAAATTAATAAAAATACTTTACCTTTAGAATTTCATGCTCTTGCTGATTCGATTAATTCTTTAACAAAAAAAATTGAAACTTTTGTAAAATTCAAAAAAGAGCTATTTGTAGGTGCTGCACATGAACTAAAAACACCTCTAGCTGTAATGAAGTTGAAAAATGAAGTTACTTTAATGAAAGATAGAGATACTGAAAAATATAAAGAAACTTTAAACTTATCAATTAAACAGATTAATGATATGAATAAAATGATTTCTTCAATTTTAGATATTGGTAGACAAGAAGGTGCTCAGTTTGAGAAACTTCAAGAAATAAACTTAGTTGAATTTTTACAAAGAAAAACTAATGATTATAGAATGTTATCTGCTCAAAAGAACATTACTATTACTTTTTATTCAAATGTAAATAAATATAAAATATTAATTCAACCTACTCTAATAATTCAAATTATTCAAAACATAGTACAAAATGCAATTAAATTTTCACCCGAGGATTCTTCAATTTCTATTCGTTTAGAAAAAACAAAAGATAAAATAAAAATATCTATTATTGATTCAGGTGTTGGAATTGATGAAAAACTAGATTTATTTGCTCCTTTTAAAAGAGTTGGAAATCAAAGTGGTGCTGGACTTGGTTTATTCCTAGCTAAGAGTGCTTCAGATGCACTAGGTGCTAACTTATCAATAATCAATAGAGTAGATGATAAACAAGGATGTATAGCTTCACTAGAGCTAAGAGTTAATCCTCGTTGTGATTTATCTTAATAAAATATAAATAAAACCTTTTAAATATTTGAATGTTCGATTTTAGTACATCTATCTTGAACAACCTTAATTGACGCATTTATGGCTTTTAAACAAGCTTCATTATTTACTAAATCTAGCTGGGTCCATATAACTTTTACATCTTTCCTTTTAATACAAATATCAACTATTTTATCAATTTCTTTTGATTTTCTAAAAACATCAACAATATCAATTGAGAAAGGTATATCTTCTAAAGATTTATATACTTTTTCACCTAAAATATATTCTTCTTTTGGATAAACAGGAATGATTTTATAACCAGCATTTTGTAAGTATTTTGCAACAATGTGAGAAGCTTTATCTTCTTTAGGAGAGCAGCCTATAATAGCTATGGTTTTTGAACTTTGTAGTATTTTTTTTATTTCTTCAGTTGAAGAAGTGATTAAAGTTTGCATATAATATCCTTTAGTCTATTCTAAAGAATATTACATTAAAAGAAATTAAATCTTGTCTAATTTCTTTTGTAAAAATTCTCTTGTATCGCTTAAATGAATTGATTCTTTAAAGTCATCAAATTTACAACCAGAAGCATTGGGATGTCCTCCACCTTTAGCTAGTTTATCAGCTAAAACTGATACATCAACTTTTCCATCAGCTCTTAAAGATGTATTTCCTTTTCTAGAAATATCAATAAAAAAGTCATAATCTTTATTTGCTTTTAAAAATGCATTTGCAGGAATTGAAATTGAACCTAAAGTATAAGTAAAAATTCCTTTATGCCCTTTATAATTAAGAGTTAAATCATCTTTTATTTCATTTAATGAATGTACTAAATATTTTGAAGATAAGTTATCAATAGTATCATTTTTACCATCTAAACATAAATATGCTTTTTTTAGAAAATATACTTTTTCATCTAATAATAGAGCTGCATCATCTTCTTTTAAAAATTTAGCAGCTTCTTTTAATAAATAAATTCTGAATTTTCTATTCTCATCTGCAAATAAAATATTATTAACTTCTCTTACTTTTGAAATCATAGATAATAATACTTTTCCAAATTCAAAGTTTTCAATCTCATGATCTAACCAAATATCAACTGCATTAACAGCATTAACTAATGGCTCAATCCAAGAATAAGACTCATCTTGAAAAGCAGAATATTCTTTTACTAAATAATCATAAACAATTTTAGTAGCTGATCTTGTAGTATCTAAAAAATACCAATCATGTTTATCAGCACTTTTTTGTCCACTACCATGATGATCTAAAAGTTGTAAAGTTATATTTGCACCATTCTCATTTAATAAGTTTATTTGTTTGTTTAAATCTTTTGATTCACCAAAAGTTAAATTTAAATCAGTAATTAATAATAGAATTTCTTCATTAATATTTTCATTAATTTGCTCTAAAACTTTTTTAATTGCCAATTTTACTTCTAAGCCATAATTAGCATTTAAAAATGTTCCTTCTTTAAAAAATTCTTTTGTTAATAAATGACAAGCGTAACCGTCTAAATCTGTATGTGAAATATGAAAAAATTTCATTAAGTTATATCCTCAAGTGTTAGTTCTTCTAAAAAAGTATTTACTTTACCTTGTAAATTACTCAATAATGGCCAAATAGTACATTGATTTCCAACGTCAGATGGACAGGCATGAATTGAAGGTGAGCATTCAAATACTGCTGGTATTTTTTCTTCTGCTGCTGTTGTTATTTCTAAGATAGTAAGGTCTTTTGTGGCTTTTGCAAGAGTAAATCCACCATTTACACCTCTTTGAGATATAACAATATTATGTTTTGCTAAACTTTGCATTATTTTTGCTAAAAAAGATTTTGGAATATTTAATTCTTTTGATAATAAATCTACATTCATAGGTTTATCACTTTTAGTAATTGATACTAATGATAAAAGTGCATATTCACTTTTTTTTGTTAATAACATTTTTATCCTAATTTTTAAATTATCTTATTCTACATAAATATCGATTAAAATACATTGTATCTAAGAGTAAATTTATTTTTTTGCAAAAAAAAAGCTTGTAACAAAAGTCACAAGCTTTTTATCTTAGAGTAATAATAAAATTATTTAGCTCTAATTCCTAAATCAGCAACTAATGCTAAGAATTTAGTATAATCAGTTTTTCTAAGGTACTTTAATAGTCTCTTTCTTTTACCAACCATTTTTAAAAGACCTAATCTAGATGAATGATCTTTTTTATTAATTTTTAAGTGCTCAGTTAATACTGCAATTTGTGTAGTTAAAACTGCAATTTGTACTTCTGATGAACCTGTATCTTTATCGTTTCTTTGGTGCTTAACAATAATACTTGTTTTTATGTCCTTATCTAAAGCCATAATGACCTCCTAATAGGTAATAGTCTCACTTAAAAAAGTGGAAATGTATTGTATTTAAGTTTAACTTAATAAAAGATTAAACAAATTTTACATCTAGTATAATCTAAGCTTAATAATTGTATAATAATTTTCAAAGGATTTTAATGACAAGAATACTTATTATAGAAGACTCTAAAACATATAATAATACTTTATATTCATTATTAGAAAAACCATCTTTTGATATATTACAAGCTTATTCACTTAAAGAAGCAAAAAATATACTAAACAAAAATAATGATATTGATATTATATTGTTAGATTTAATATTACCAGATGGTGAAGGTGACGAGCTAATTCACGAAATCACTTCTACTAATGATGAAACTAAAATAATTGTTTTAAGTGGAGATAAAGACATACAAAGGAGAAATTATTTATTTAATAATGGAGTAATTGATTTTTTCTCAAAAGAAATACCTTTTAAAAATTTAATCCCTGATATCAAAAAAAGTATAAATAATTTAGTTAGAAATAAGAATAAAAATATTCTAATTGTAGACGATTCTTCATTTATTAGAAAGTCACTTAAAAAAGTTCTAGAAACAAAAAATTATTCTGTATTTACTTCAAATGATCCTATTGAAGCATTTGATGTATTAAAAAATACAAAAATTGATTTAATATTTTCTGACTTAGAAATGCCAAAAATGGATGGTATTAAGTTTTTAGAATTATTAAAAGCATCAAAACAACATAAAAATATAGCTGTATTAATATTATCAGGAAATTACAATAATGAAAACTATTCAAGAGTATTAAAACATGGTGCAATTGATTTTATTAAAAAACCTTTCATTATTGAAGAAATATTATTAAAAACAGACTTACATATTTCTCAATCTTCATATATTCTTGAAATTGCAAAAAAAGATCAAGAATTAAAAGAATATAAAAAAGTATTATTTAAAAGTGCTATTGTTTCAAAAACAGATCCAGATGGGAAAATAATAGAAGTAAATGATAGATTTTGTGAAATATCAGGTTACGATAAAAAAAGCTTAATTGGTCAAAATCATAATATCATTAGACATCCTGACGTTCCAAAAGAGTTATTTGAAAAAATGTGGGAAAATATTAATGAAAAAAACACATTTTCAGGAATACTTAAAAACATAAAAAAAGACGGTAGAGAATATTATGTAGATACTACAATTTCTCCTATTTTAGATTTAGATAATAATATTAAAGAAATAATTGCAATAAGATATGATATTACTGATGTAATGAATTCAAAAAAACAACTACTTGAAGATTTGAATTATTTAGATAATCCAAATTTAATTTTTTTACAAATTACAAATTATAATTTATTTAAAGAATTATATGCAGAAGATGAACTAAATATATTTGATTTTGAATTAAAAAAAATAATAAAT
>JABSON010000280.1 GCA_013215915.1 Campylobacteraceae bacterium
AAGTAATTTAAAAATACTTTATAATATTTAAGAGATTAAGTAGATTTTAAGGTGGCGACTAGCAGCGAACGCAGAGCTTCGCTGAAGTCAAACGTTATGTGCAAATTATAAAAATAGGACAAAATCAAATGGCAATATCAAATAAAACTAGAAAAAACTTATGGGCTAAATCTGGAAATAGATGTTCTGTTTGTAAAATTGAATTGTTTTCAGAAAAAAAATCAAAAGATAAATTTAACATTGGTGAAGAATGTCATATCATTAGCAGTAAAGTTAGTGGCCCTAGATATAAATCTAATATGGATGATTATGATACATTCGATAACTTACTAATGTTATGTAGAAATCACCATAAAGAAATTGATGAACTTACCGATACATATACTGAAGAATTGTTAAGATATATTAAGCAAAATCATGAAAACTGGGTTAATGATACACTCAATAATGAAATTAATTCAGAAAATAATGAAAAGGTTAGATTATTAACAAGAATTACATCAGGAAAAGAATTAATGAATATTATTTTTAATGCTTTTGGATATAGAACAGACCACGATGAAATTGAGACAGAAGAAGAAGCAGATTATATTGGAGGAATACTTCAAACATTTGTTGATTATGTTGAAATAAGTGATTTAATAGAAGTACATGAAAAAGTAAAAATTAGTCTAGAATTTAATGAGTTATTAAAAGAGCTTGAAGAAAAGGGTTACTTTTTATTTGGAGAAAGAAGTTTAGAAAATTACACAACTATTGAGAATTGTCCAATTGCAACTTTATTAATTAAAAAACAAGATAGTAAAGAGATTATAAAAATAGACGGTGAAGAAGATAAACCACATAACAATGTCTAGAAACGAATACAGATTGTCGCTGAAGTAAAAGATTATGTCAAAAAGGTAACCTTATGTTGTTTTATTATTTATTTACTCCAAACGGTATATCAATTTAACATAGTTGGAGTAAAGTGAATTCTATAATTAATAGAGTTCCAAATTCTGGTTCTAAAAGACTTAATGATCAGCCTATTTAGAAAGATGGCTTAAATATGTAGAAGGATATTGTAATGAAAGTACAATTAATATTTTTAAGAATATGATTAAGGATCAAAATAAATCTATGAAAAAAGCTGAAGTTGAGCTCTTATTTAAATTAGAACTACGTAAAAAAGAAGCTTTAAATAATTCAGAAAAATTTAAAAATAATAAGAAAGTATTCAACTCTTTTATTAAGTTTTCAAATAATATACAAGATGAAATTGATAATCTTAAAATTAATAAGATTAAGATAAAGGAAAATATCGAATCAGTCAATAGTGAAACTATACTAGATTTATTACCAAATAATATGAATGCTCAAACATTTGAGTATTCTAAATATAATTCTATTGATGAAGATAATGAATTAGATGAATATATTAAAATTTATAAAAAATATAGTTTTAAAGAGCATTATGAAGTTAACCATTATATTACTAATAATAAATTATGGACTAAATTTCCCAATATAAGATCCTTAAATGATCATGCTCGTCATAAAGGTATTCCTGGAATTTTACCAAAATTTTATGCACAAATTTGTGATAAACTTAAAATTGTAGGTTCAGGTGGTTCACCGTTAGATCAAGCAGTTCACTATTAATGACATTAGAAAATATTCCAAAGAGCAACAAGATTATAATGCTGTTAATAAAGTTTCATAAAAAGAAAGAGTGAAATACTTGAAAGTATAGAAGTTTTTAAAAACATGTAGTTCTTTTAGAGTATTTATTCAGAATTTTAATTTATAAATGAAGTTACACACATAACAAGTAATTGGAGGAAAACGAAGTAGTAGATGATAAAACTTTTAGGTTTTATTGTTCGCAATAGATGCTTACAATTTAATGGGAGTTGACCGTTACTTACTTTGTTCCTCAATACAGACGTTATGTATTTTATATGGAAGTACTAATTACAAGGAAGGTTGAATTTGACTAATTATGAAATATACGATTTGGCAGGAAATGTTATCTCTTCTATCGCGAATGATTTACAAAATGGTATTTATGATAAATTAAATGGAGAACTTTCCATAATATGGAGCGAAGAAAGAAGCGTAAATGCATGGGCTGAATCTAGTAATGATATTAATAAACCAGCATGTCATAAGATTGGTTTTACTTATGAATTAGTTCGTCAAATATATAGAGATATTGAATCATACTGTAAATATATAGAATGTAATATTGACAATAAACTATTTGAAACTTTGTTTCAAGATGATGCTCAGCCTTTAAATCTACTAGCAACACATTTTTCAAAAGAAGCTTATACAAGTAATATGTTTATTGGTGCCATAACTTGGATATTTTTTCATGAACTAGGACATTTAAACCAAGAACATGGATATATTAGAAATGTTTTTAATGGTACAACAATATCCTCAATACATGAGTGCAATATAAATACTAAGAAATTAATTAAAGGAAAAGAATCTGCTATTTCTCATGTAACAGAATTAGCAGCTGACTTCGAAGCAGTTCATTTTTGTATTTTAGAATTAATTCGACAATTTAAAGGTGATAATTTAAAACCATCCATTTTTATATTTATGTGTGGAATTTCATGTGTCTTATATCGGTTTCATGGAGCTAACCCTTTTATAAAAGAAGAGGTCCCTATTGGCAGTCATCCAAACCCACTTATCAGATTAGAAAATATGGTACCTCAAATTTATGAATATTTAAGTATACCAGCATTACATAAAGTTATTAATATTGAATTAAGTAGAGAAAGTTTAGTGAAAATGTGTCAGACAGCATCAACAACTGTTGGGCTTTTTTGGTTGAAAATTAACTATATAAAACCTAAAATATCAGATAACTTTTTTTTAATGGGACCTTTAAATAGACCTGGAATGATTAGCTACTTGAGTATTATCATAAAGACATGGGATGAGATAGAACCAACTATTAAAACGGTTAGACGAACTGGTACGAAACTTGGATTACTGAATTTTACTGAAGAACTAAGAACATTACTGAATAACATACCAAATTATGATAATAAAAACAAGGTTATACTTTTAAAATACAAACCTTATAAGTGTCGAAGAAAGATTATTAAAAGAGTAATAATCAAAGATGTTAAATCGACATATCTTTCAATTTAAATATTATATAATATTTATAATTGAATTAAAATTATTATTCAATAAAAAAAGAAGGAAAGAAAATGATTAAAACTATAGTATCAATATTATCTTTATGTTTATTTTTAAATGCAGAAAAGATGATCAATAATATTGATT
>JABSON010000281.1 GCA_013215915.1 Campylobacteraceae bacterium
ACATATATTAAATATACTTGATATATTTTCATTGATATACACAGAAAATTATACTAACCAAGGCAGGCAACTAAAATAAAGAAAAATCGCATTCTTAACCGTAACATTGGCTTTGTTCTCACAAAATATTTACTTAATATCGGAATCACACAAAATAAAACAAAAAATGATTTCAAGAGATGTGTTTACAGTTGTATTTGTCAAATTTGGTGACAATTTACGTATATTTTTGATCTGTAGATCCTTCGTAACAGAAAAAGAACACTAACGTAAATCGTAAAAATGCAATTTTCATGTTTTATTTCAAAACTACTACTTTTTACATAAATAGCTCTCAATCACGTAATAATTGAGGTATACACATAAGATTCTGCATACTGCATACCAACTATATTAGGCATAATATATATACATTTTGTTGTGTTACGTTTAGCAGAAGCTGTGTAATTTAAATGTCATTAGGGGGTTGTTTTTTATTGGGCCATCCGGTAGTTTGCTTCAAAATTCAAGTAGAAACCTTCCACATAACAATATTCTGTTGATATGCCAATTGTAAAAATATACTATAAACTGTTTAGACAAGAAATTCACAATGTTTGATAAGAAAAATCTCTCTATAATTATGTAACTTTTTTTTACATTAATACCATATTTTTTATAAGTATATATTTATAAGAAACTTATCTTTAACAAACCACAAATTTAAGAAATTGTTCACTTTCCTAAGACACAGCTATCATATTTTCTTGGAAAGAGGAAGCAAAAATAATATATAAAATTGCCTTTTTTCTTAAGTTTAAAGAGTAATTGTGTTTATCATGGGTTCACGATATTTTTTTATTTTACTTATTTTTTTAAGAAACGGTTCTGAACTTCCGATTTATTATCTTAAGTTTACATTGTTCAACAATTTAAACGATTGTTGTACATATTGTTATATGTCTAGTGTTCACATAATGAGATCTATTCATTAAATGGGAGGAAAACTTGGCAGCAATATTTATTGGAACTACTACCATGCTCGTTAAATTTTACAGGACAACCTACTACCATGCTACTACCATGCTACTACCAGGTTATCATAAAAATAGCGAATCTGGTACCTATAATAGTAAATATTCACCCTCCTATTTAATTAACAGACCTCGAATATTACAATATTTCTGATAAAAAAGCCTCCAAATACGGACGGCATCTTATTTCTACAATGTGCAGTACAATAATTAGTTAGGAAGTATGAAAATAATTCATCTCAATAGATCGAAGTTTCTTGAAAACTAACAGGTGCATTTGTAAGCGAACTACTGGAGCTGCATTGTTATGGCTGAACTTTTTATGACTTTTTAATTAAATTAGAGATGTTTCTCTAGACTTAATCTCAATAAAAACCGATGTTTCTTGAAAATAAGAGCATTTGACCACGTACTACTGGGGCAATTTTCAACAAACTTGTATCAAAATCGTCGGCTTGTTATGGCAATTTGTTTTAATTATATTAGAGACGTTTCTCTAGAATTAATCCTAATCAAACCGAAGTTTGTTGAAAACCAGCAGGTGTAGTTGACAGCTAACTACTGGGGGAGTTTTCCTAAAAACTATGTCAAAATTGTCGCCTTGTTATACCGGACCTTTTTTAAATAAACTTTTAATTAAACTAGACACGCTTCTCTAGAATTAGTCCCAAGTCTCAATACAAACCGAAGTTTAAGAAAATAAGAAATATTTAAGAAAATAAGAAATAAATGATAATTATTTCAATATAAATAGGAAAAAAATAAGAAAAGAGTTAACATACAATTTTTCCAATTTTTCTTTTTTTAATTAAGAATATTCAGTATCATAAAAGTTTTGAATTTTCCAAAATCTTAAGAATTTTTTTCCCAGATATTTTAAGGGCAATAAACATACCTACAAAAGAAGAGTTCCTTATACAATATAGAATGTGGTTTGCTAATCATTTATTAAATGGTAAAAATACATATTTACTTTTATCACAGAGATTTAATTGAGATATTTAATATTATGAGAAATGATAGGAAGCTAAGGGAAATACAAAACTATTCAACATTTCATGGAGGGATAAAAATTAATTTTTACCAGTTAATATATATTTTGTTTAATAAATAACGTTAAAATTCATACAATCTTTAATCATTTTGCGTTGTGCACCTGACTTATGGATTGTATATATTATTGTTTATACAATCTTGGGTAAAATAGCATCACGCCAATATAAATAAGTTTACAGGAAGCTATTTCACAGACTCTGATTACGACACATTCAAGTGTAGAAAACTATTCAGCCCTCAGGTTTCTGTTAACAGCACCCAACGCTGATAATACTGTCGCCATTTGCTTTTTAAATATGTCATAATAAATTGATGACGCAGGATAAACTGGTGACATCGAAACGTAAGATAAACAAACCAAAATCATTTTAGGAGTCCACCTTCTACGCAACATCATCCCTAAATTAATCGAGTTCTGTGAGTCTAAAATTTCAGAACAAAATTAAGAACTTTAAAAAAACATGAATCTCCATGTCTAAAAGAATTAAGAATATGATTATCGGACCTTTTTGGTTGTTCTTATGAAACATTAGTGTAATTGGTTTAATGGAATATGTGATTATAGAATACATGATAACCATCTACATTATATAATTCAAGCATTTCTTTTTTTATATAAATGTTTCACTACAGGATAAGAACTTATTACTACAGTATAATTAATGTTTGCTAACAGAATGTAGTTTTAATGTGGGCATAACATATTTATATAATACTGGATCATTATGATCATCAGTTACTACATGTAAACACGTAGTGGTGTGAAATATACCATGCATGGAAAGTTACACATAATATCAAAAATAAAAATCCGACATACTATTAGAAAATACATAATGAAAATAATTTACGGTAAAAACTTTAACTTCGTATTAGCCAAGTTTTTTCACAATAACATTGTAAAGTTTTAAGGTCACATATCATTTACATATACTTGAAGGTGTGACTAATTTCCGCCCACAAACTGTCCCTTTTGCAATAATGCCATTTGCAGCCAGAATGACCAAAAACTGGTGTACCTGATTGTTAAATTCTGTCATTTCGTTATATCGGACAGATAGTTGATATGACAATTTTATTTTTTGAACAAAATATTCGTCAGCATAGAAAGGACCTCGGAATATGCCTGTTCCGCAACGTAA
>JABSON010000282.1 GCA_013215915.1 Campylobacteraceae bacterium
AAGTCATAAGTTTGTATTTTCTTCTCTAGTAATAATTGTTGATTTCTAACTAATCTTTGTTTATATATACCTATAATAAGCTTTTTGCAAATAAGTATTATGCTATTTTATTAGTTCTAATGTGCTTATTTTTAGTATGTTTATTGTAGAATATTTTTATTAATTGAGATTTAGCTCTTTTACAGTCTCATTGGAGAGAAACAAGGTAATAAATGTGAACAATTCTTAGTTTTATATGTATTAAGATAGATAAAAAACTTCAAAGATTCTATTGTTATTTATCTTGTTTCTCAAGACCTACGTTATATCCCAAAGGAGTAAAATTGAATATTGAATATAAACTAAACAAAAATATTACGGCATCAGAATTTATTGAAGTACTTAAGAATTCAACATTAGGTGAGAGAAGACCTATTAATGATAAGCTTACAATTGCAGGAATGATTGAAAATGCTGATTTAATAGTAACTGCGACAATAGATGAAAAAATAATTGGTGTAGCAAGAGTTGTTACAGATTTTTATTATTGTTGTTATTTATCAGACTTAGCTGTTGATGTAAAATATCAAAAAAATGGTATTGGTAAAAAACTTATTTCAAAAGTCCAAGAACAAATTAATGAAAAATGTAAAATTATATTGTTATCAGCACCTGATGCAACAGAATATTACCCAAAAATTGGATTCACACAACATAATTCAGCCTGGACAATAACAAAATAAAATAAGTATAAGGTAAATATACTACAACAATTTGGAGAGAAATAAGGTAATTAATGAGAAAAAACTTTAAAGATTAGAACGTTATTTACCTCGTTCCTCAATACCAATATTATCAATAAAAGTAAGGAATTATTCTGATGGATAAAATTGATTTTTATAATGCTAAATTACGATATGAAACTGATTCCTGGGACTTAAGTGAGGCAATTTCAAATGGTGATAATGTCATTGCCATTGATACCAGAGCTACTGAAGTATATGATATAGAACATATTCCAACTGCTATTAATATTCCTCATAGAACAATGACTCCTGAAACGACTGCGCACTTAGATAAATCTAAAACCTACGTGAGTTATTGTGATGGTATAGGTTGTAATGCATCTACTAAAGGAGCTCTCAAATTAGCAGAATTTGGCTTCACTGTTAAGGAATTATTAGGCGGTTTAGACTGGTGGATAAGAGATGGCTATGAAACACATGGTAAAAATGCGAAAGCGGGCAAAGAAATAGTATGCGGGTGTTAAATACACATAATAAAGTGCTGAACGAACTCTTTAACTAAGTGTTATAGTCAGTATGGAGATAAAATATGATTAGAAAAGCACAAATAAAAGATGCCCAAGAGTTTTGTAATGTTCTTCGTACTTCTATTATTGAACTTTGTAAAATAGATCACAAAGAAAATAAAAACGAATTAGATGAATGGTTATCTAATAAAACAGTTGAAAACTGTAAAAAATTGATTTTAAATAAATCAACAAATACTTTTGTAGCAGAAGAAAATGGAAAAATTGTTGGTGTTTCTCATATGGGACATAATGGTTATTTATATCTTTGTTATCTAATTCCAGAAGTAAAAGGACAAGGTATAGGAGGTAAACTACTTTCAGTATCGGAAGAAAGTGTTATGCACTTTGATTTTAAAGTATTTACTCTTGAAAGTACAATTACCTCAAAAGATTTTTATGAACATTATGGATATATTTCAAATGATAAAACTGAAAATTGTCTTTTATATTCTAAAGTAAAATACTATAACAAACTCTAATAAAGAATCAAGGTAATAAACTAGAAGATATTAATATTTTAAGTGTCGAATAACGATATTAAAACTGTAAATATTAAATGCGTAAAATTACCTTGTTTCTTAAGTCACTTGTTATATTTTAACTATTATTAATATAATTAGGAAAACTCTTCATGAGTTTCCTAATCTAATCTAATCTAATCTAATTTATCAGTTAGTTTATTCCCAAATGCTTCTTCTATATAAGGAGAAATTTGCCATTGATTTTTAAACTCTTTATATTGTTTAACAAGTTTGTCAATATTTTGAGGTTCTTCTAAAAAAGCTCTAATCATAACATTTTTAGGTGTATGTTCCATATCTATAAATTCAAGAACTTGTGTACGATAATCCATTATCTCTAATACATTTGCTCTAAGAGCATCTGTAAGTAAAGTTGATAATTTTTCTTTTATTATTCCGTATTTCATCATTGGAATCATAACATCATTTTTTATTTTTTTTAGTAGTTCATGTTGACAACATGGAACTGCTAAAATAACTTTAGCTCCCCAGCTTACAGCTTTTGCTAAAGCATCGTCAGTAGCAGTATTACATGCATGTAAAGAAATTACCATATCTACATCTGTAAATTGATTAAATCCTTTAATATCTCCTTGTTCAAAACGTAAATCATCGAAACTTAGTTTTTTTGCTAAATCAGAACAGAATTTGATTACATTTTCTTTTAAATCTAAACCAACAATTTCAACATTGTATCCCATTTTTAATACAAGATAATCATAAAGTGCAAAAGTAAGGTATGCTTTTCCACATCCAAAATCAATGATTCTAATTGTTTTATCTTTATTTAAATAAGGAATACAATCAGATACTAGCTCTAAATAACGGTTTATTTGTTTAAACTTATCATATTTTGAATTAACAATTTTGCCTTGTTCTGTCATGATTCCTAATTCTATTAAAAATGGTGTTCTCTCACCTTCGTTTAGAATATATTTTTTCTTTCTGTTATGCGAAGTATCTACAGGTTTACGTGAAGCTTGTTTTTTAGATATCTTTGCTATTCCTTTTTTACTAATTAGTATGTGATAATCAGAATCTACTGTATTAATTAGGGCTTGTTTAAAATATGTTTGAAAGTATTTATTTATTTCTGCTTTTGTTTCATCTTTATCTAAATTTTTATGTTCTACTTTTTTATCATAAAAATATTCAAATTGATGTTTCACTTCATTTTTAATAATTACTTTTTTTACTGTTACTTTATTAAAAGTTTTTTCAGATTTATTTCTTAGACTACTAAAGATAGCATATATTATACTTTCCTCATTTATTATTTTTTCTACTAATTCACTTACATTTTGCATAATGTTAAAACTCCTATAAAATTACAAATCCAATTATAAGACTTATTTTTCGTATAATATCAAAAAAGACT